>CAJTRF010000005.1:24495-52525 GCA_910578525.1 uncultured Mycoplasmatales bacterium
AATTACAATCAATTGGTGAAAATGCTTTTGGTGATTGTCCTAATTTAAGCAGTATTACATGAGATGCTTGAACTGGTTTGTTTCATTCTTTGTCAAGTGATGCATTTAGTGGTGTTTGTCAAACAGGTGGAGCAGTTACAGTAACTAATCCTAGTGATGGTCATGATAGTGATGCATTGCTTAACCATTTATTAAGAAAAGGTGGGTTACCACAAAGTTGAGCTAAAGATGTTGTTAATCCTTTACCAGATGAAGTTTATAAATTTTCTGAAGATGGTGAAACATTATTAGGTTTTCAAGATGCTTTTTTAAATGATTCAGCTTCTCCTATTTATAAAGACAATTTTCAAAATTGTGACACTATGCAAATTCCAGCAAGCGTAACAAGTATTGCTGATAACGCTTTTTTTAACAATGAGTCATCAATCTTCCCATCATTTATTAAAAATTTAACTTTTGCTGAAGGGTCTCATTGTTCTTCAATTGGTAATACTGCTTTTCAAAGATTTCCTGCATTAACTTCTGCAACATTCCCAAGTAGTTTAGAATCAATTGGTAGTGGTGCTTTTTTCCAATGTCGAGATTTAACAGTAGTTGATTTATCGAATTGTGGGAATTTAACTACATTTAACTCCGCTGGTGCTACTTTTAGTGGCTGCACTTCATTAACTTCTGTGGTTTTACCTAGTAGTTTTACAACTATTCCGTATCTTTCTTTTGAAGATTGTTCAACGTTAACTTCTGTAAATTTCCCAAGTAGTCTTGCTGAAATAGGTAAGAGCGCTTTTTCAGGTTATTCTTCATTAGATTCAATTAACTTATCAGAATGTATCGATTTAACTGTTATAAATTTTAATGCTTTCTATAATTGTTCAGCATTAACTTCTGTATCATTTCCAAGTAGGTTAAAAACATTAGGTGTTTCAGTCTTTACTGATTGTAATAATTTAAGAAATATTATATGAAATGCTTGAACTGGTGATACCACTATTGGTCAAAGTGCTTTTAATAGAGTTTATAGCGAAGGAAAAGTTCAAGTAACTAATCCAAAAGATGATGCACACAATAGCGCAGCTCTTCTTGCGTATTTAAAGGAAAAAGGTTTACCGGATGGTTGACATATATAATTCTTAATTAATTTGTTTCTGTGAAGAGATTTAAGTGTCCTTGAGCTTGTTGACACAACTTTAAATGAATATTTGCTTCTTAATATCTCTACAATTTATGTTTTTTCTGGTATGCAAGACACATATTTTTAATATTTCAAGAACCGTGGTAGACGTTGAGCAGACAGACAAGCTTACACAGGTTTATTGCTAAGTAAGTAACACAAAAAAGCAAGAGTTTATTCTTACTTTTTTTAATTAATTTTTAGTTCAACTATTTATATATTATATATATAATATATAAATATTATTTATGTCCACCATCAAAATCCGCACTAAATATATTACGTTGGGTCAACTAATTAAATTCATCGGATTAATTGATAATGGATCACAAGCAAAATCATTTATTGCAAATAGCAACATCACTTACAATGGTGTTGAAGAAAAAAGACGTGGTAAAAAGATTTATGCTAATGATACAGTAGTCATAAATAATACTGAATACTTAATAACAAAGGAATAGAAGTATGGAACAAAATGAAAAACTAAAACTTGAACAAGAAAAAGAATATGGTGCAAGTAGTATTCGCATTCTAGAAGGTCTAGAAGCCGTAAGAAAGCGTCCTGGTATGTATATTGGATCAACAGGGCCCCAAGGATTACATCACATGATTTGGGAAATCGTTGATAACGCCATTGATGAAGCTATGGGAGGTTATGCAACAAGAGTTATTGTTACATTAACTAAACAAGGTTCTATTAGAGTAGATGATGATGGTCGTGGTATCCCAGTGGATATCCATCCTAAGACTGGCAAATCAACTGTAGAAACCGTTTTAACAGTGCTACACGCTGGTGGTAAGTTTGATAATACATCTTATAAGATTTCTGGTGGTTTACATGGTGTAGGTGCATCTGTTACAAACGCTTTGTCTAAATGAATGAAAGTATGAGTATCTAGAAACCATGAAGAATACTATGTAGAATTCCAAAACGGTGGTCACACAGTAGAACCATTAAAGAAATTAGGACATTCTGATAAACTACAAGGTACTATTGTAGAATTTTTCCCAGACTTTACTGTTATGGAACAAGCTCCATTTGAACATGACATTATTGCTGGACGTCTAAGACAATTAACATATTTAAACAAAGGTTTAAAAATCATCTTTATCGATGAACAAACAAACCAAAAAGATGAATGATTGTATGAAGGTGGTTTAAAAGAATACATTGAAGATTTAAACCGTGATAAAGAAAAACTAGTTCCATCAATTGTTTATGGTGAAGAAGAAGCAAAAGTAAAAATTCCTAATAGTTTACAAGATGAAACATACAACATTAAAGTTGAAGTTGCATTCCAATATAACAAGACATATAACAACTCTTGTTATTCTTTCTGTAACAACATTAACACCATTGAAGGTGGAACTCATGAAGAAGGTTTTAGATTAGCTTTAGTTAAAATCTTAAATAGATTTGCTATTGAAAAGAAATTCATTAAAGAATCTGATGAAAAATTTACAAAAGACGATGTGGTTGAAGGTTTAACTGCTATTGTTTCAATTAAGCACCCTAACCCTCAATATGAAGGTCAAACTAAGCGTAAATTAGGAAACACTGAAGTTCGTCCTTTTGTAAATAAAGTAACATCAGATGTATTTGAAAAATATGTTCTTGAAAACCCAGATGATGCAATCATCATTATCAAGAAGATCATGTTAGCTCAAGAAGCTCGTAGAAAATCTCAAGAAGCTAAAGATGCTACAAGAAGAAAATCTCCATTTGATTCAGCATCTTTACCTGGTAAACTTGCAGATTGTTCTACAAAAGATCATACAATCTCTGAATTATATATTGTCGAAGGTGATTCAGCGGGTGGATCTGCAAAACTAGGTAGAAACCGTGAATTCCAAGCAATCTTACCTTTAAAAGGTAAAATCTTAAATGTTGAAAAAGCAAAAACTAATAAAATTTTTGAAAATGATGAAATCATGGCAATGATTACTGCAATCGGTGCTGGTGTTAACCCAGAATTTGATTTAACTAAAATTCGTTATGACAAGATCATCATCATGACCGATGCTGATGTCGATGGTAGTCACATTCGTATCTTATTGCTTACATTCTTCTTCAGATATATGTATCCATTAATTGAAAGTGGACACATTTATGCTGCTCAACCACCTTTATACAAATTTATGTTAGGTAAAACAGTCAAGTATGCATATACAGATCAAGAATTAGAAGACTTTAAAAAAGCCGCTGGTAACGCTCATTATTCAGTACAAAGATATAAAGGTTTAGGTGAAATGAACCCTGAACAATTGTGAGATACAACTATGGATCCACAATACAGAATTCTTCAAAAAATATCTATTGATGATGCTGTTAAAGCAGATGCAGAATTCTCATTATTAATGGGTGATGATGTAATGCCTAGAAAGGATTTCATTTCAAAGAATGCCAAGTTCGTCAAGAACTTAGACATCTAATTAAAGGAGAAAAATAGTTATGGTAAAATGTAGAAATTGTGGAAACTTTGTAGAACCTAAATTAAATAGCAATCAAATAATTATTGCAATCCTTTTAACATTAATTTCTTTTGGTGGCGGTATTGTATACATCATCTTAGCTTCAAAAGAAACGTGTCCAGTATGTGGATCTAATGTTTATAGAAAAGAGCTTCAAAACGAACAAGAAGTTACAGAAGTAGAAATCAATAAATAAAGGAGAAAATTATGGCTGATAGTTCAAATATTGAAAAAATTCGTGAATCTTTAACAAAAACTGTTGTTAAAGATCGTCCTATTGTAAAAGAATTACAAACATCATTCTTAGATTATGCAATGAGTGTTATCGTTGCTCGTGCTATTCCTGATGCTCGTGATGGTTTTAAACCAGTTCACCGTAGAGTTTTATATGCTGCTTATGGATTAGGCATGACAAGTGATAGAGCATATAAAAAATCTGCTCGTTTAGTTGGTGAAGTTATTGGTAAGTATCACCCACACGGAGATGCTGCTGCTTATGAAACAGCTGTTCGTATGGCTCAAGACTTCTCAATGAGATATTTACTTATTGATGGTCATGGTAACTTTGGTTCAATTGACGGTGATGGTGCAGCTGCTATGCGTTATACAGAATGCAGATTATCTAAATTGGCAGATACTATTATGAATGACATCGATAAGAATACTGTTGATTTCACTGACAACTATGATGGTAGCGAAAAAGAACCAGTAGTCTTACCAGCATTATTTCCTAACTTATTAGCAAATGGATCAAGTGGTATTGCTGTAGGTATGGCAACTAACATTCCACCTCACAACTTAAATGAATTAGTAGCTGCTATTAAATTAATTGCAGCTAAACCAGATACTACAATTGAAGAAATTAAACAAGTATTGTCTGGGCCAGATTTCCCAACAGGTGCTGAAATTATTGGTGCTAAGGGAATTGATGATTACTTTAACACAGGACGTGGTTCTATTACTATTAGAGCTAAGGGTACTTACACAACTGAATCTAATGGTAAATCTACTATTATCTTCACCGAAATCCCATACATGGTTAACAAGACTGCATTAATTGAAAAGATTGTTGATCTTGTTAAAACTATGCAAATTGAAGGAATTGCAGACCTTCGTGATGAAACTAACCGTGAAGGTATCAGAATTGTTATTGAAACAAAGAAAGATGTTGTTCCTGAAGTTTTAATGAACCAATTGTATAAAGCTACTCCATTACAAACTAACTTTGCTGTTAACATGTTAGCTCTATATAAAAATGAACCTAAGTTATTAAACATTAAACAAGCTTTAGAAATCTACTTAGAACATCAAATTGAAGTATTAACACGTAAAACTGAATTTAATTTAAAGAAAGCTACAGAACGTGAACATATTTTAGAAGGTCTACATATCGCTACTGGTAACATTGAACGTGTTATCGAAATCATTAGAAAAGCAGATGATAATAACACTGCATTAACTCAGTTAATGACAGAATTTAAATTATCTGAAATTCAATCTAAAGCTATTCTTGAAATGAAACTTCGTTCATTAAGTGGTATTGAACGTAAAAAGATTGAACAAGAATTAGAAGAATTAAAAGCAAGAATTATTGACTTAAAAGATATCTTAGCTAGATATGAACGTAAGATTGAAATTATTGATGCAAACCTTGATGAATTAGTAAGAAGATTTGGCGACAAGAGAAGAACCACAATCGCTTTTGATGCATCAAGTGAAATTGATGATGAAGACTTAATTCCTGTAGAAGACATCATTATCACAATGTCTAACCGTGGATACTTTAAACGTGTTCCAATTGATACATACCGTGCCCAAAAAAGAGGTGGTGTTGGTGTTATTGGATTACAAACACACAATGATGATAATGTTCAAAAGATTATTGCAGCATCTACACATACTGATATCTTATTCTTTACAGACTTTGGTAAAGTATACAGATTAAGAGGATACCAAATCCCAAAAGGTGTTAGAACATCAAAAGGTATTCCTGCTATTAACTTAATTGGTATAGAAAAAAATGAAAGAGTTTTAACTATTTTACCAATTGATAATTATGAAAATGGTTGTCTATTCTTTGCTACAGTTAATGGTATAGTAAAGAAAACTTCACTAAATGAATATGCAAGAATCCAATCTAATGGTAAAATTGCTATTACATTAAAAGAAGGTGATAAATTATTTAATGTTATCCATGTAAATGATAACGATGAAATCTATTTAGCCGGAAGTAATGGTAACTTAGCTAGATTCTTATCTAGTCAAGTAAGAAGCATGGGTAGACAAGCTGCTGGTGTTCATGGTATGAGATTAGATGATAAAGAATACATTGTAGGTTTGTCTTCTAGTCAAAGCGGTAATAAGATTTTATCTGTTGGAGCAAAAGGCGTTGGTAAGTTAACCCCTGTTGAAGAATACAGATTAACAAGGAGAAACGCTAAAGGTGTTAAGACTCTTAAAGTTAACCAAAAAACAGGTAAACTTGTTTATACAGGTGCTGTTGTAGGTGATGAAGATGCCTTAATGATCACTTCAGCTGGTAAAATCATTAGATTCTCATTATCACAAGTTAACACAATTGGTCGTAGTACTTCAGGTGTTAAATTAATGGATGTTGATGAAAATGAAAAGATTCAATCTGTTACATTATTTACACCATCTGAAAATGAAGAAACTACAGATGTAGAAATCAACGAATCTTCATTAGAAGATAATAACACAGACCAAGGTCCTACTCCTAACCCTGAAGACGTTGAATAATGAACGTATTAATTACTGGTGGTGCAGGTTATATTGGTTCTGTTACTGCTGAATTATTTTTAAACAACAAACATAACGTAATAATTTATGATGATTTATCAACAGGATTTTTAAAACTAGTTGATAAAAGAGCGAAATTTGTTAAATCTTCTATTTTAAATTACAAAAAGCTTGTTGAGACTTTCAAAAAATATAAGGTCCAAGCAGTTGTTCATTTAGCTGCAAAAATAGTTGTTCCAGAATCGGTTGCCAAACCTTTTGAATACTTTCAAACTAATGTTAACGGAACAATGAACATTCTTAAAGCAATGAATGAGTGCAAGGTAAATAAAATTATTTTTGCCTCAAGTGCAGCAATTTATGGAAACGTTAAAAAAGTTCCTATAAGTGAAGATAGCCCTAAAAACCCTATTAATCCATATGGTCAAACGAAATTAATAGATGAAATGCTAATTAAGAATAATGCAGTAATTAACTCTAATTTCAAATATGTAAATTTAAGATTCTTTAATGTTGCCGGTGCTTCTGATTCAGGTAAATATGGAATGCTAAAACAAAAACCATCTTTGTTAATACCATGTATTAGTGATTCTTTTATTAAGAATACTCAATTTTTTATATATGGCAACAGCTATAAAACCATTGATAAAACCGCACTAAGAGATTACATTGATGTTAATGATGTTGCTAATGCGATTTTATTAAGTATTAAATATTTAGATAAAAACAAATATGGAACATTTAATTTGGGAACTAACAAAGGTTGTACAGTTAAACAAGTATATGACATTGCTGTTAAAGTATTAAATATGAAACCAAATTTTTGTTATAACCCAAATAGACCTGGTGATCCTGATAAGCTTTTAACTACGAACAAATTAGCTAAAACCAAATTAAAATGAAGTCCAACACATTCTATCAAAGATATGATTGTGTCAGACTTCAAATTTAGAAAATCAAATATTTAATTAATTTCTCACTTTACTCAAGAATGATCAAATTGGTGAGTATTATCATATTCGTAATCAGTTGGATAATCAATATATTGATTTGTAGATGATCCATTCTCAAATACGAAACCATCAATTAAAACAATTTGAACCTTAAAATCGTTATTTGATGGAATTTCACTAGAAGAAGAAAGCACAATGGAAGTAGATTCACTTAGCATTAGTAATAATTCTTTATCTATATACCTAATATCATCATTTTTTGGAGTTGTTTCAATTTTTGGTAAAAATTCTTGAACATTTAACATAGTATGAATTTTTTGTGGGTTTGATGCTTCGTGAATTCAAAATCACAAATATTTTTCAATTGATTCTCTTGGAAATGATTCGTGTTGTCCATTAAGGGAGATTGCACTATTATCTTTAACGCTTGTTGCATCTTTATATTTAATAGGAATCAATTTATAAGATGACAATAGTTGATCTTTATTCATAAAAGCAGATAAATAATATAAGTTATTTAGTTTGAACATTCCTGTTGATTGAGAAGTAAAGAAACTTCCGTGTATATCATCCTTATCTATTGTTTTATAAAAACAATCAGTTTCTGGTAACTCAAAGTTTGGTGCAAGATACATATCTCATAAAACTTTATTGTGAAATTTTATTTCTTCTTTAAGTGGTGAAATATAAACAGCATGATAATGATTTAATTCATAATATTTTGTGTGTTTATAAGTTGTAAATGTGGCTGATATTTTAAACGAAATATCATTAAGATTTTGACCAAAACTATAGTTATAAATTTTAGCAGAGTAGTTGCCGTATTGAGCAAAAGATAACATATAAAAGTTTATTATGTCTGCTAAAATAACATTTTCAGAGAAGTTGTCATTTAAATACAGATCGGTAACAAGTGAATCGATGTTTGTTTCACCGCTTGTAATAGGGGCTGAAGCATAAAGTTTACCTGTTTGGTATCGTGGTAATTCATAAGTTGGAACCAATTCGGAAAGATCAAAATCCTGATCAAATTCAAAAGAATTTCATATTTCTTGTTTGGAACATGAAAAAGAAAAAAATGGTATAGTAAATGCTAAAGATGTAATAAATGCTATTTTGAAAATTTTAGATTTCATTTTAAATTTAATTTTGATGTATAAAAATTATATTATATATTCTTATAAATCAAATAAGACTCTGAACTATCTAAAATTTGAGAAGACCATTCACTAATAATTTCTCCACCAAATGATGTTGAAGGATCTCCTAATTTGATTATTGTTTTTTCACTTTCATTAGATGACATAATGATATGTAATCTTCATTTATCGTCTTTCTTAATTTTACAAAAGTAAACAGCTTTCCCGGTAGTAATATTAATGTTATATAACCAACTTCTTCGTCATGCGGGTTTCTCATTATCTGTATTATCTTTATATTCTTTCTTATAACTTAGTTTTTGTACTTGTCTTGTCGTTAAATCGTATGGATAATATCCTGATGGATCGCTATTAAAAACATTTGTCGGAGGTAAAATGATCATTGTTCGTCCAGATTGATATTGGTATTTTAAAGAAGTATTAGGTATTTGGTAGTATAAATACGAACCTTCGCTAGGTACGTTGGGGTTCAACGTTTGAACAACTATTCCTTTTTCAACAAGTTGGTTTAAAGTATATAGTGTTGAAAGGTCGTTTTTATCATATTCTTTGATATTATCTAGTCCTTCATGTATGTATGTAAGATGCATTGCACAATAAAAACTATCTCTCTCGTAATGCAATGATGCATTATCGTTTTTTGTACTCCACATTCCTACACCTTGTGTGATTCAGTAAGAATAATGTGCTTGTTCTGCTACATATGTTGAGTTATTTAAAAAATGGAATCTATTACTATAAATAACAGTTGATGTTTCCTTGTATGAAGAAACTTTAACTTTAAATTTAATATTTGTAGAATCAACAACTTTCGATGTATTTAAAGGAACTAATTTTCCTATTACCACCGGATGAGAATCATCATATTTATCATCTGGATTTAACTCTAATACAACTTGATAATCTACATCAATATTTATTTGTTCACATGCAGTTTTTACTTTATTAGAGATGTAATTTTTAACTGAATCGAATCTTTCATTCCCAAGATTTCTAACATTCATTGCATCAATCTGTTCTTGGGTAATTTTGTTGTCAGCAGTTCCAAAAATTAATATAGGGAGCTCGATTTCTTCAGTAAACAATAAGTTCGCTAAAGAAAATACAGTTTGTGTCGCATATGCTACTATTTTTATTTCAGAAATGTTTCCATAAAAAAACAAAGAATTACTTAATGCATTAATTGATATGTCTACATTTCTATTTCTAGAAAAATCATGAGTATCATATGTAATAGAAATTTCAAATTGCTCAGATAAATGTAAAAATTTCTTTGGAATTGAGTTTTTAAAAAATGCTGAATATAAAGAATCCGAAATATCGCTAATAAGTTTGTCATTATTACATAAAGATTCTATTTCATTATCTGTACATTCAGATACTGTGAGAGCATAGAAATTATAATTATCACTAAGTTGAATTTGTGCTTTTTGTAAATCAAATGGTTTTTTGTTTGTTTTGAACCAATATGTAAAATGTTTATTTCCTCTTAAATATATAGAATCATTAGATGCAATGATATTAAAACCAAGTTCTATACCTTGTGACATATCAATATAATCCGGAAGCGAACCAACATTAACTATTTGTAATGTATAGTCATAGTAACCAGACTGCGTTGAGTTTTCTTTTCTAACTAAGTTCTCACAATCATCAGAAAATTTAACAAGTAAATTGTCAATAATGTTTGAAAACTCAGAAGATACCTCGGTAATATTTAACAACCTTTTCTTTGGAACATATGTAGCTGACTCACCTGGTATCAGCCCAAAATTCAACAATTCGTTTTGTTGGATCTCGAAATCAAACAAATTTTTAGATTTATTGATCGCTTTAATATTAATATTAATAGTTTGATCCTCACCAATTGGAGAACCAATAAATTTTTTAGTAGTTTCAGACGGACTAACAATAATACTAAAATACTTGTAAGTAGTTAAGTTGTAATAATCTAAATCGTGATCTAAAGCATTATAACGAACACTTACCTTAAAATCGCTTGTATTTGGTTCGTTTTCAATATTACCAAGAATCTTGTATGGTTGATAATTATCTTTTAAAATTTTTAAAATACCATCTGAAATCTTGTTATTAATTCACTCTTCTATAGATTTATGGTAAACTCTTGAAGGATTTGCAACTAACATATCAGTGGAAAGTTTATCATCTCCATCAATAAAAGTAGTGTTTATTAAGTCTCTAATTTGCGTGTCTAAATTCGAAAAATCTGTAATGCTAGAAATTAACACTAAATCTAGTTTACAATTCGTGTATGGTGTTGTGTAATTTAAAACAGAATTTTTACCATCATAATTTAAATTCAATTTTGCTTTGAATTCAATTGTGCAATCAACTCCGTTGTCTGAAACAGAATTTATGTTAATTTTTAGAGATTCTTCTTCATCACAAAATACATCAATAGAACGAAGGGCTTTATATTCAGATGTATATAGGTTTGCAACAACTTTATGTATAGGACTGTTATCATCATTAATAGAAGACTTAATGTATTTTTCTATAGCATCCTTATCAATTGGTTGACTAGAATCTGTTGGTAATTTTAATGGAACAGGACTCGTAAGTTTATAATGTGTAAAATCTTTATCAATAAATTGACTTGTTCTTGTTATTGCACAAACATTAACCTTAAAACTAAACTCACCTTGGTATTCGGCACAATTCGATTGAACGAAAATGTCACATTGTTGAAAGTGATCTCTTAAGGGATCAAAAGTATAGTCATAGTATTTTATTTCTTTGTCTTCCTCGTATGAAATAGGAGCAGTATTTGTAATGGTGATTTTAGAAAAATCAAAATTTTTATCAACTTCTAGTAAAGCATCTTGAACTACTTTACAAACATAATTGTCCTCATTAATTAGAAAAGTCTCTGTTAAGGAAACTTCTCTTGGATTGTATGCGTAAAATACTGCAAAATTATTATTTGAGATAACCTTTGATTCATCAATCTTTATTGAAGACAAATCTAATATTTTGTGAGAACAACCAAAAGACATTAATGGAACTGCTAAAAAACAACCAATAAATATCGATAAAATTAAAATTTTAATTTTTTTTGTTTTAAACTTTATTTTTTTCATACTCTTCTTTTACTTATTTTTCTTAGATTTATTTTTTATTAAAAAGAAAATTCCTATTAAACTTGCTATTTCAATAGGAAGTCCAATACCTAATGTTAGCCCATAAATAAGTGGATAATTATATTCTTTATAATACTCATCAATTATTTTCACATTTAAATATTTATTAATTTTGTTCTTTTTAAAGAAATCTAAATACAAATTACATGTACCGTATGGCACATATATTGTTCCTCCATCTTTTATATTTGGCAATGAATTTTGATTAGCAATAGTTAACTCTCCATTTAAAAGTTGTGTAGCTGTTCAGTTAAATGTTACAGAAGAAAAAATACCAGAATTATAAAATGCATCTGAACCAAACGTTTTAACTGTAGAAGGAAAATAGATATCCCCATTAAGTTTTTTACAATAAGCAAAAGCATTAGATCCAATTGTTTCAATCTTTGATTTTGAAAAATCCAATGTTGAAATTTGCATTGTTTTTGAGGGAGCACCTTGAAATGCAGAGTTGCCAATTGTTGTTAATGTATTACAAAAAGTGACTGACCCTGTTATATTAAAACAACTTGAAAAAGCATAATTACCAATAGCTTTTAAAACATAATAATTCATGTGGTCTTCACCTTCAAAATATGGTCTAAAAGAAATGTTATTAACTGATATATCGTCGTCAACTCTGGTAATTTCTACATCATTACCTCTAATCCTTGTGCAGTTAACAAACGAATCAAAAATAAAGTCTCCAGAAAAAACATTCGACCCATTGCTCTTGATATCGACAACAATTATTTGGTCTTGAGAATATTTAGAAATATAAAATTTTTGAAAAAAATCTTTATATGCAGACCACAATGTTTCAGGTATAGAAATATATCCATCAATAGTAATATTAGGTAGAGAATCCGAATCAATTTTTGAGAAAAAACTTAATTGGGTAATGTTTCAATGAAAATAAATATTAGAAAAGAAACCCGTGTTTTGGAATATGCTTTCACCTAAATATATTATAGATGCTGGCATATCAAACTCTCCAGATAATTGTCTACAATTTTGAAAAGCATAATCACCAATGTAATTTAACTTTGTTGAGTCATCAATATCAACTTTAGAAAGTTTATCACAATCTTTAAATGCTCTTTTTTGAATCTCTGTTAAATTTGAGTCTTTTTCTGTAGAAATAGAAGTAATACCAGTAAATGCAAAAGCATCACTACCAATATCGGTTATGTAAGACGGAAAAACTATGTCACCTATAATGTTTTTACAACCTTCAAAACAATTATCACCTATTGTTGTTACACGATATGCTGATCCGTTGTGGTTTATTATTTTTGGAATAGATATTATTTCACAAGAGTAATCAACATTTGGTAACTTAACAATGGCAGCCGTGCCGTTGTATGAATCAAATTGACAAGAAATATTTGTAGAATATGTTGCTTTAATTTTTAAAACATCTTCAATTTTATATTGAAAAGTTTCAAAAATAACAATGTCTTCATGTTCATATAATGATGACAAATATAAATCAAAAAATAATTCATAGTCATAAAGGGAATTTAAAGGAATAGTAATTTTCCCATCATTTTCTCGGTCGACTGCAGGTGCAGAAAATTCATTTCCAATTTTTACATTTCCAAGCATTTCGTTATCTCAACCAAAGACAATATTTTTGAATGATCCAGCATTTTCAAAAGCATTACTGCCAAGTTCTCTTACTGTTTCTGGAATCATAATTTCTCCACCTAAATTACTGCAATTTTTAAAAGCATTATCACCAACTTTTAAAAGGGATTTGCAATTGGTAAAATCTAACTCTGTTATACCCATTGGTTCAGTTAAACTTTTACCTAGAAAAGCATTATCACCAATTTCATATAAACTTTTTGGAAAAACTATTTTGCCCGTTAATTGTGACCACCCTTTAAAAGAATTGTCACCTATTTTTACAATTGGTATGCTCTCTTCTCCAATTCGCACAAAATTACTAAAAATTAAATTGGAAAGAATACCGGGATTATTTATTTTTGTTATTATTACTCCTTTACCAAATGAAAATGAAGCAATTTGTAAATCGACAGTTTCTGAAAAAGTAATTGTTGTCGAAATAATCTTTGAAAGGTTTACTCTGTAATCAGGCCCTGTAAACTTATCATAAATTTCATCATATTTTGTTATACCTGAATGATAAAATTTCATTTTATATATATATCTAGTTCCTTCTGGTACAGAAATATAATTTAATGACGAAGATTCATCTAGAGTAGGAAGGCTATCATTGTTTCCAAAAGAAACATTCTTTAACTGTTCTTCATATCAAGTAAATCCAATGGATGAAATTGCAGGAAAATTTTTGAAAGCATCTCTACCAATTTTAGTAATTTTGTTTGGAAAAAATAATGATTCAGTTGAAGGAATATTTATGTTATCTTCAAATGCTCCTTCTCCAATTTCGGTTAATGATTGGTTAGAACCAAGAGGAAATTCGATTTTTGTAGCGCCTGTGTTTGCAAAACTATAGTTACCAATTTTTGTTAAATTAACACAAGTTTTCAAATTAATAGCAGTAAAGTTTGAACAATTTCTAAAAGCATAATCACCGATTTCAACAATTTTTGGTTCAGATCCCAAAAACAAAAATCCCGCTTCCAAATCATTAAATGCTTTATTACCAATATATTGGATCTTTTCTGAAAAGTTAATTTTTCCTTTTACTCAAGTCTTTAATTGTTCAGAAAATTCAGAATCGGTTCCACTAAAGCAATTATTAGATATTTTATTTATTGTATAGGTTCTACCTTCATAAACACATGTATCTTTAAAAATAAGATTTAAAATCTCAGAAAATGTTCCGCTTTTTATTGAATCAATTGAGAGTGTATATATTTTTTTATCATCATCAGACGTAGTGGTACATTTCATTACTATACTGTCAAAATCTGCAGTGCTTTCGGCACCCTCAGCTGTTGCCAATAAATTCAAGTTTAATTCAATTTGGTTTGTCTCGTAATGAGAACTAATTTTGTGAGAAAACGCATTGAAATTAGAAAAAAATGGTATCGGCATACAGATACATGTGAATAAAAATTTAAAAATTTTTTTCTTATTTATGTTTCTTTTCATTTTTTCTAAACTTAAATATAAATAAAATTATACTAAATACAACTATTGGGGCAAGCAGTGAACAAGTAAGTATCACAATCATATTTATATCTATGAAATGATTTGTGTTTTCAGGCAATGGAACAAAATCATCTTTTACTCAATCTGGTAAATATTTTTCGTCAGTTCATCCGCGTTCTTCAAAAAGATTAATATATTCTTGTTTACAACCTATCGGCACATTAATAACAGGTGTTTCAGTGTCGGTTGGCAAGATCAGAAAAGGTAGAGAAAAATCATTTTCAATTTTAAAAAAATCATTAGAAAAAATAGCTGGATCTCAATTAAAAGAAATAGAATTTGCTCTTTTTGTGTTTTTAAAAGCATCTACCCCCATATGAATTAATGAAGATGGAATATAGAAGTTTAGCTTATCATCTCCATCAAAATTTAGGCAATTGTAAAAACACCTATCTCCAAGCGTTTGTAATTTGTCTGTTTTTGACATATCAAACTCTGAAAGAGACCAACATGACTCAAAACAACTTTCGCCTAAAGAATAAAGATTAGAATCATCTGAAAAAACTATTTTTGAAATACCAGTGTTTTGAAAAGCAGACTTTCTGATTGATAAGATTGTGCTCGGAAAAGAAATGGTTCCCTTAATTAAGTGTTGATTTAAGAAACATTCATCATTAAAAGAAACCAATTTGTATTTGAAACCGTTATATTCGACGTAATTATTAAATGATAAATTTTGAATTTCAGTAGATAGATTATCGATAGATTTTACTGTTACTTCTCCACGATAGTTATCAAAATAACATTCAGTTAAAATTGCTGAATTGTTCTTGCTATCGTATGAAGCTATTTGATTTAGTGGTATGGTTTCAGACAAGTCTACAGAAAAATCTTCAAGATTGTATTTTAAAATATCTTTACCAACAAAAAAAATTAAATATTTTGCCATTAAACCTGATGGAACATAAATTTTTGATTCGGTGGTACCATCAGATTTAAAATTAGGCATACAAGAATCACCACTTATTGACAAATTAGAGAATTGACTTGAATCTCAATTAAAAATAATTTTTGAAAATGTCCCACTATTTGCGAAAGAATCTGGGCCAATTGTTAATAATGTTGAAGGAAAATCAATAACATCCTCTTTTAAATTTATGCATCCTCTAAAAGCAGATTGACCAATTTTTTCTAAAGTTCTAGATTCACTAAGATTAATAGAGTTAATATTTATACAGTTTTCAAAAGAAGAGACACCTATTTCCCTAAAGTTTTTACCGAATGTAACTTTGCCTGTTAAAAAAGAAGAATTATAAAAAACTCTATCCCCTATTCCAACTATATCATAATCTTCATTATTATCATAGTGAAATGAATTATTAAATGTTAGATCTTTAGCTGTTTGCGATAATTCAGCTTTACTTATTATTATTGACTTTCCATTGTCTATAACTGTACATAAAATTTTGTCATTTGAATTAATGTTAGAAATTTGTGATAATTTTACAGAAAATGTTCTTGAAATTATTTGATTGTATTCATAATAATTTATTGAATTCCTTAAAAAATCATAATATTTTCTTCTTGCTTCAGGTACCGACACTTTGCTTTCATCAGAAATTTTTGGCAAGGAATCTTTTCCAATATTTATTAAAGAAAGATTCTGTGGATCTCAATTTAAATAAATTGTGGCGATTTTATCAATATTTCCAAAAGCATAAAGCCCAATGTTTGTTACAGATTCAGGAATAAAAAGAGTTCCAGCAAATTCAGAACACCCGTCAAATGCATAACTACCAATAGAACTGAGTTGTGTTAAATTTGAAAACTCAGGAGTTACCATGTTTGAGCAACCTTTAAAGGCATAATCACCAATTTTAGTTAATGATGAATTTTTTTCTAATTCAATGGTAGAAATTTCTGAACAATTAGTGAAAGCATAGTCACCAATTGTTGATACCGAAGCTGGAATAATTACGTTTTTTGAAATTTTTTCACATCCGTAAAAACTTTTCTCACCTATTATTTTTAAAGATTTGCAAAGTGTAAAATCAATTGATTCAATTGAAGAACAACCAGAAAAAGCACCAATAGTTTTATCGCCGTATATGTCTTGTAATGTTGTAGGAAATTGTATTGTTCTTGATAATTTAGAGCAATTTGCAAAAGCACCAGCTTCAACGGACACTAATCTACCAGCAGAAGAAAAATCAATTGATGTTAAATCTGAACATCCAAAAAAAGATCTATATCCAATTCTTTTTATATTTTCCCCAATAGAAACTGTTCCAATAAATTTTGTTGTTTGCTTTTTATCTTCATTTAGTTCAAAAGCTTGATCTCCTATTTCCTCAATTTTATATGTGTTACCTGCATAAGTTATATATTGCTTAAATGTAAAATCTTGTATTTGAACTCCAGTTGAACACCTTGTTATGGACACTGCATCATCTGAAATACATGTTAATGTTACATCCCCTGTCTTTTTGATGTTCCCATCTACAACTTCTGAAATACTAACAGTAAATGTTTGTTCTGATATTTTATTTTGATTAATTGTTAAATTTTGGTCGAAGCATCCTAAAGGAAAAAAAACAAAACTTAAAGATATAAGTTTTTTTATTTTTTTAGTTCAAATTTTGTTCTTTATATTTAATCTCATGTTTCACTTAATGCTGCTGCTGCAGGAGTTGATAAATAATGAAATATGCCAAAGTTGGAAGTGCTAGCATATAAATCAGTCATACTTTTAGCACCTCATCTTAATAAATTTGGACAAGCCAATTTGTTATCTATTGACCAGCCATACTTTAATTTGTAATGAGTGTTATCAATTTTTACAGGATAAAATGAAAAAGCATCAAATATTGCATCTTTTCTATTGTCATCTTTTTGGTTCCCAGAGAAAAAA
The DNA here is from genome assembly GCA_910578525.1 of uncultured Mycoplasmatales bacterium. GTDB lineage: Bacteria > Bacillota_I > Bacilli_A > Mycoplasmatales > Mycoplasmoidaceae > Malacoplasma_A. Next base: position 42,150 of record CAJTRF010000005.1, read on the forward strand.
CCTGGAGCTGAATTAATATAATCCACACGTTCATAATGGGCCTTTGTCCCGTCTTTTGATAAATTAAGTAAAGTTGTTGACTGACTAAATTCAATTTTAAATGAATATCTTGTAGCGGTGTATGAACCAGAGATTCATGCATAAACATAATTAGGGTCTATTACATTTTTAGATACTCATCAATTTAAATCGTGTGCATTATTAATTTCGCTTGGATTTAAAGAAATAATTTCTGCAATTTTCTTTGAATCATACATCATAGAAATGTTCATGCTTGATATGGTTAAAGAGAAGACACTTGTATCATATGATATCTTTTCACCAGTAGAGTCAGAAGAACTTCGAGAATCCCCGTTAATTGATCCAATATATTGTGTATATGAACGATTGTCTGAAGAATTAATTCCACGAATTCTGAGAGATGCTACAAATGAACCAGCAATTTTCTTTGAATTTAATGTAGGATTAATTTTAAGACATGTATATACTTTTTCAGAAGACAAATCATAATATTCATCTGTTAGAGTTAAAGTAATTTGATAATCAGCTTCTGTAATTGTTTCAATTTTTGATTGAAGCCTTAAATAATTAGTTATTTGATTATGTAGTTCAGTAGAAGTTTGAACAAAAGAATCAAGAAACAAACGTGATACTTTTGAAGGATTTGTAGCATACATTGAAATTAACTCTGTAGTGAATGAGCATTTATCTATATAGTAATTTTCCTGAAACGCACTGGCATAAACTATTATTGTCGCTGTTCCTTCAACAGATTTTGTTGATTCACTTTTGTTAATATATACATTAATTGGTATAGTATTGCTTAAATCATAATTTTTATTGTCTATCGAAATAACAACGTCATCAGTTGTAATTCCTCCACTAGAAAGTTTATTTATTCATTCTCATATGTGTTTATAAGCTTGTTTTTCTGGATTTGTTATAGTAGTGTAAAGATCTTGATATGAAACGTTCTCTGGAGAATAAGACATAAAAGATACTTCAGGGCTGTCTTGGTTCCCTAATGTTTTACCGTCTAAAACCGAAAGATCAAAAGCGGTGCCAGAAACTAATATTGGAAGTGATAAGTGGATATTTTCGGTATTACCATATATTTTAGTTGATCCGTCAATGGCAGAAATAATAATATAAACTTCGTTAGGATTATCTGCTGTACCAGCGATAGAATAATCTTGTTGCTTTACTTTATATGTTTCATCAGTATCAGGATAGAAGTCAATTGTGTAATCAATACCATATGAAACATCTTCACCTAAAAAAATATTTTTGTCAATTATAGAATGAATTGTTGAATTTTTTTGAATTTCATGCTTAATTTCTTCCGGATCAGCTGATTTAGGATTTGTGATATCAGATACATAAAAAGCATTGTTTTCTTGATTATGAAACATCTCATTTATTTTATTAACAACATTTTGAGAATCGATCTTAATTCTGACATCTTTTGGAACTATGTTAATTATAAAATCAAAACTATCTTCTAATGGGTTTTTGTAATAAGTTTCATTTGAAACAATACTTACATTAATAGGATATGGTTCATTAATTTTAAAATTTTCATAATCTTGAATATCTGGGAATTCAATAGTATAAGAATCCTTTGTTAAAACTTCAAGGATTGGTAAGTTTGAAATTTTTTCAAAAACTTTGTCATCAATTGCATCATAAATGGATTGTTCTATTTTCCTTCTAACGATTGTTTGTTTACGATAATCATCAGCATTTAAGTAAATTGGGACTTCATTGTTTTCATTAAAAGAAAAGTCCAAATTTTTTAAATTAAATTCTCCAAACGATATTGAAATGTTTGTCAAGGAAACCGAACCTTTATTTTCAACAAAAGAGAATGTATCATTAAAAAGTGCAACACCAATATCGACCGAGATTCTTTTGTCTGAAAGATATGAGTCATACATTTGTTGTCTGGTAATTAAAGAAACATTTGAGTAATCTAATGATAATGTTTCACTTGAATTAATAGGAATGTTTTGATAGTTATATGACTCATCAATTTTATTTAGTTCTTCGCATAAATATTTTGAAACCTGTGAACAAATATATGTTGAAAATGGTTGATCTTCTACTTCACTTTTTTCAATTTCATGAATAATTGCATTAAATATAACTTGATCGTCATCTCTAGTAGAGGGACACTTAAAAACAGTATCAAAAGATATTTGTGGAATAACTAATTTAGATAAATCTACTTTTGCTTCAGAAGGGAATGCCTGTGCTTTTAAAGTGTTTTTAGGAATGGTGAATGATCCAAAAAAAGCAGAAGAATTGTCTACCACTGTTACTACAATAGCAAAATCTAATAGAGTTGGTGAAGTAAAATTAAAAGTTTCTAAATTTTCTTGAGGAATTGAAAACTTAAACTTTGTATCTTTGACAGAGTCAAACTCAGCACCAAATTGAAGAGCTAAAGAGTTTATTATTGTTTGTTTTAAAATAGTTGAATAAGAAATGGAATTTAAGATTTCTTCAAATAAAACATTTTTTGGATTTTTAGAAGAAATACATATAGTTGAATCTATTGAATCTGATCCGAACTTAAACGATGAAACATCTATTTTGTTAGAGCTTTTACATGAATATAAAAAAGAAAAAGAAGAAGCTAATATACAACTTCCTACAAACAAACTTAGTATTTTTCTTTTAATTTTTGTCGACATAGATTAATTTTTAATAATTTTTATTTCTTAAAAAATGATTTACTAATATCAAGAATGCTATATGACCACTCACTCCCTCTTACATAGTTTAATATTATATATCTATTAAAAAATTTTTAAATAAATAATGGTTTTAAAAAAGTCAATATAAAAAGTCAATAGTAAACTTCCCAGTAATATAAAAAGTCCATAGTTGGACTTAAAATTAGTTTGAAAACAACAATTTTAGAAAATCCACACTATGAACATTAAAAAGTATAGATGATTTAATCAATATGAGAGAGAAAAATTATCAAATATTGTAAAAAACACCCCTGTAATTGAACCGATTTTTGGTTCAACAGATCAAGGTTGACAAGTAATTTCTTATAAATTCTTGATAAATATCGATGAACTAGCGCTTAAATTAGCTAGAGAACGAAAACTATTTAAAACGAATTAATTAGAGGTGCCATACAAAATGTTGCACAATCCATTGATAAACAAACAAATTTGATGAGTTACTCAGTTGGTAAGAGTAAAAAATATCGGAAACTAATTAATAGAAATAAGCAAAGAGAATTAATTAAGATTAACAAATATAAAAATCTAAGAGAATTCATTTTATCTAATAATAAACAAAGTTTAAAATCAATTGCTGGTAGATCTAAACTAAAAATCTATCTACTTCAATTTCTCATCAAACTCTTTATAACTATGTTGATAATCAAAAAGTTTTTGAAATAGATAGAAGCTGATTAACAAGGATAAATAAGCATAAATACCACTTAAAATCTAGAGGTAAAAAGCTTAATGGTATTTCTATACTTGAATGGCCAACTTGAATTAATTCAGAGAAGAATTTGGTCATTGAGAAATAGATATTGTGGAAGGTAAAAGAGGAACGTCTAACCACTTATTAACTTTATGTGAAAGAAAAACTAGAATTGCAATTGCTTACAAAATCCCTAATAAAAAAGTAAAAATAATAGTTAAAGCAATTAGATATTTACAAGAAAAATATCTTTTAGAATTTGGACACAACGTTAAATCTATCACAACTGATAATGGATCAGAATTTTGAAAATGACAAGAGTTTAGAAAATCTATCTATAATGCTTGTAAATCAATATCAGTTTATTTTTGTCATCCATATTGTTCTTGTGAAAAAGGTAGTATTGAAAACATTAACAAACTTATAAGAAGAAAATTTCCAAAATAGACAGACTTTACTAACGTATCTCAACAACAAATAAATCAGGTTATAGATTGAATAAACAATCTATGAAGACCTAAATTAAACTATAAATCATCAATTGAACTATATAATAGTCTTTATCAAACTAAGTACTGGGAAGTTTAGTTTTGACTTAGTAAATGAAACTACATTTTTTCAACGATGTTCGATATTTTATTTTTTAATGTTGTTTGTAAAGCAGAACCAATTATTGAGCCCAATATACCTACGCTTAAAATAACTGTCGAAAATGTAACTAATTTAGTGCGTACTTTCTTTAAATTAAAAAATTCTTCTTGTTCATATGGAACATAACTGTTGTATTTTGATGTAGGGTATGTTTTTGGAGATTTTTTAAATACATCATTGTGGTTATCTCCTATGGAATTAATTGAATCACTAAATGCATCAATATCATCGTTTTTTTTATAAGCATTTAAAGCATTTGCTACCTCTAAACAAATTTGATCTTCTTCTTCAGTCATTTTGTAACTTGTATAACTACCAAGAAATTTAGATTTAGCAAAATATTTTTTATCTAAAGTTGTTGAATAAGAAGGAGAAACAACAGAAACTTTTTGAGCATATAATTTTTGACCAGCAAGTTTAATATCTTTGAAGTTTGGATGCGATCAAATATTATCACTTAAAAAATTTGGTGATGAGGTATTGAAATCAATATGTGCAGCATCAAATTTTTTTTCTAATATTTTATACCTAAGAGATTCAGGTCTTGTTGAAAATACTCTAAGTTTGGTTCTAGATCAATTATCATAAAAGGAAAAATCTGCAGCTTGCAAACAGATTGTAATAAAAGCTTTTGTTTTTTTAGGATCAGAAAATATTTTAAGTAAATTGCTATTTCTAATATATATAACTTCTTCAATCCATGTTTTTTTAAATGGAGCAAATTCTCTTAGAACTTTTTCAAAATTTTCAGGTTGTATATTAAACTGAGCACAAGCAGCCTTAACAACTTTATCTATTCGTTCAGGAAAATAAGCAGCTTGTTCTTTGTGGAAAGCATTCATAATGTTACTAAATTCTGAATAAGAGATATCATATGGCTTCTCAAGTGTATAAAGTTTATCAATAAAATTATACGGACTATCAACCATATAGTCAAAATTACAATGATAATGCTGTAAGTTAACACCCATCTCTGTGTAAAATTCTTGTTTATTTACTTTAAGAGTTGAGTATTTCGATGAAATTTCATATATTCGATCAAATTGTTTTTTAAGAAAATCATCAGGAGTTAAAAATGTATCAGTTTTAGGATTTATTTTTGTGCAACCTACACCTAAAAGATTTTGAATCATAAAATCGTAATCAAGATTAATTTTTTGATTATGATACATCGAATTACCAGAATACACTTTATTAATATTCGGCATACCAGTTTGAAAAGATTTGCACAAATTTGTTTCTAGACATTCTCACCTGTCCGGTAAACTTTTAAAAGTACCAATGGTTTCAACAATTGATGATAATTGATTAGTGAAAGAAGTTACAACTTCCCCGAATATAGAAAAAGCCGATGAAAATACTTCTTTTATTTTTTGATCAGTTTTTTTAACTAATTCTTTAAAACTAATATTTTGCTGAGAATAGTTGCTTAGTAAATCCTTTGGTTCTTTTATGTTGCAAACAGAATCATATGATGGATCTTGAACTATAAAATCTTTTATAGAATTAAATATATCTTTAGTGTATTGATGCAAGTTTTTTTCTACAACAAGCTTTTGAATTGCTTTATAATCATCAGAAGAACGAACTGCATCAAATTGATTTAATTGGTCTTGTATAGAATTTTTCATTGGTAATAACATAGAAAAATCAGCATATCCTGATAATCCATCAAAAACCAAAAACATAGATAGATCTACGGCAAAAAAACCATACGATTGCGCAACAACATCAGCAATTAAACTTGCAACACTTGAAGTAGCTATAGTTGCATAGGTGATTGCACCATACTTAATTGTTGATTTTACATCTGTAAGTGTTTTTTGACATTCTTGTTTGTTTTCCTCATTACTAAAATAATCATATTGATCACAAATGTCTGATAAACATTGATAATAAGACATAACAGAACGTTCATCAATATAAATTTCTTGTTCTTCTTCTAATGGGTCCTTTGGTAAACCAAAAGTATTTGAAGACTTTAAATTGGTTGCTGTATCAGTAAGAATTATGTATGGTGTATCATACTGTATATTTTTTGAATCTACATATAAACATGGCGTAACTGTAACAAAACCACCAAAATCATCTGTTTGATTGTCATTAAAACTAACATATGCACCAACATTAAATTCACTATTAGATTGTAGTTTATAAATGCTTAATTTTTCTTGAGTACCAACTTGATTAGAAATGTCAAAATTTATAATTTGGTTTATGATATCTTGTGTAACAAAAACGTTTGTTTGTTGAGAAGAATCACCATTTAAAACCGAATTCTTAAAAGCAGAATAAGAAGCAGGATTAGATTTTAAATCAAAAGTAACATAATTGATTATTTGGTTTGCTGCAACCTTAATTCCTTCAATGTTATCTTCAATCTTAATGTCTTTTAGTTGTTGACTAGCTAATTCTTCATTTAAGTTTGAATCTAAAACATGAATTGTAATTGTTAAAGATGCATCAAAAGGATCAGTTCATTCTAAAGAATCAATAGATAAACTCAATAAGAAATTTTTATTTTGTTCTTTGTTTAGTAATGTTTCAGAATTTACTGGTAACTTTTTGTATGTCGCTAATAACGGAAATAAAGAATTCTCAATTTGTTTTTTTTCAGAATTAGAAGCCAATTCTCAATTGTGTAAAGAAACCACAATATCTGAATTATCTTTTGGTTGAGATAATAGAATTGGATTAATGCTAAATTCACCTGATAATAAAAAGTCATGCAATGTATTTTTTGCTCTTAATTTTGAAGCTTCTTTTGCTATCAAACTATCAATATAAGTATTAAGCTCACTACGAATATACCCAAATGTGTCGTTTTTACCATAATTTTTTCTTTGAGCTTTATACATTAAATCGTTGTATTTAGAATTTAATTGGTTTTTAAACTCAGCTCTTTCAAGTGCAGACAAATCAGAAAATTGAGAATCAATAGCACTATTAAAAGTACTTAAAATATTTTTAGATGTATCGTTAATAAATTTTCAATTTAGAGTAGATAAAGAATCATTAGAAGCACGTTCATCTAATAAATTATAAATATCTGTTGAAGTTCTTCCTTTTTGAGATTTTCATTTAATTAAATCTAAATCAAGGTTAGATTGATACTCTTGTGCTTGTTCAAGAACATAAACATCTTCATTGGAGTAAATTGCTTGTAATGAAGAATCAAATTCATAGTTGTTTTTTGCTTTTATTTCTACTTCATTAATCATTTGATTTTCTAAACAATCAACATCTTCTCATGAATAATCATAATTAAAAATATCATTATTTTTATTTGATGAACATGATGTGATTGTCGATAAAGATGTAGGAATAAGAATTCCCAAAGAAATTCCTGAAATTATTTTTAATGTTTTTCTTGTCATGATTTCTTAAATTTCATGTTTTGCTAATTATATTAATAATTCTTAAAACTTATTAAAAGAATAAAACTGTGAATGCATTTTTGTTGTTTTTATACTACAAGAAGCAAATTTAACTAAGAATTGTTTTTAATATTACATAGAAACAACATAATTTTTGCGTCATCCTAAAATTACATTTTTTCAACAATGTTTGATATTTTGTTCTTTAATATTGCTTGCAATCAAGTACCGATAATTGTACTTAGTATGCCTACACCCAAAACAGCAACAGAAAAAGCAATCAATTTAATGCGCACTTTTTTAAATTGCAAAAATTCTTCTTGCTCATATGTAACATAACTGTTGTATTTAGATTCCGAACATGTAGCGGGTTGAGTATTAAATACACTAGCATGTTTGTCACGAATATTTTGTAAATTTTTGTATAGCGCAACAATATCACCGTCTTCGTTATATGTGTATATGGCTTGAACTGTCTGCAAACAAATTTGATCCTCTTCCTCAGTCATTTTATAAACCCTATTGTTAAAAAACAAATTTGATTTAGTAAAATATTTTCTATCAATATCAGTGGAATAAGATGGGGAAACAATAGAGACCCTTTTTGAATACAAGTGTATACCGTCTAGTTTAGACCTATTAAAAAAAACAGAATCAGCCGCAATATTGGTATCAGGAAAATTTATTTCTGAAAAATCCCTGTACGGGCGAACAGCACTAAACTTTTTTTCTAAAACTTTATATCTAAGAGATTGTTTTCTTGTCGATATTCACTGAAGGTTACATCGTGATCAAGAATCATAAAAATTATAATCTTCAGCTTGAAGACAAACTGTAATAAAAACTCTTTTCTGTTTTGGATCTGCAAGTATATTTTTTAAATTTTTGTTCCTAATTGATATTGCTTCTTGAGCTCAATTTTTTGTATATGGCGTAAGTTCTGCTTGTACTTTGCTAACATCGTCATGTTCTACGCCAAATCTGACAGAAAGAACATTAATAAGTCTATTCATTCTTTTAGGAAAATCGGCTGCAGACTCTGTGTGAAAATCATCCATAATGTTTAATAATTCGCTATTAGAAATATTGTATGGATCATCATGTAAATAGATTTTTTCAAGGAAATTGTTTTCCAATTCACCACTATATTCAAAATTGCATCCATTATTTCCAAGAACTCCCGCAAAAACTAAATAAAAATCATCTTTACTTATTTTTGAAGAAGTGTACTTTGATATTACTCTATGCATATTGTCTGCTTTTTCTTTTAAGAAACTATCTAAAATTATATCAGTATCTGTTAATGGATCCTTTTTTTTCCATCCCACGCCTAATAAATTTTGTATCAATTCTTTGTAATCACAATTAAGTGATTGGCAATGATATGTTGCATTTTTACAACGTTCATTGCAAAAGTTTGGTAATGCTGTTTGAAAAGATTTACACAACTTAATTTCAAGAAACTCCCACCTATCTGGTAAACTTTTAAAACTACCAATGGTTTGAACAATAGTCTTTATTTGATCGCAAAAAGCAGTTGCGACTTGGCCAAATATAGCATAGGTTGAAGAAAATATTTCTTTTATTTTTTTATCGAGTTTTTCAAGTATGACTTTAAAACTTATATTTTGTGAAGAATAATCTTTTAATAAATCTTCTGGTTGTTTTATGTCATAAACAGAATCACATGAAGTGTCTTTAACAATAAAATCACTTATAGAATTAAATACATCTTTAGTATATTGGTGTAAATTTTTTTCTGTAACGAGTTCTTGAATTGTTTTGTACTCATCGGAAGAACGAACTGCATTAAATCTATCTAATTCCTCTTGCGCAGAATTTTTCATAGGTAACAATATAGAGAAATCTGCATACCCAGCAAGACCATCAAAAACCAAAAGAGCGGCTATATCAAAAGCAAGTCAACCTCACGACTGCGCAACCACATCTGCAATTATGCTGACAACGCTTGCAACACCTATGACAGCATAAGCAATAACACCATATTCAATTGTTGAATTTACGTCATTAAGTGTTTTTTGACATTCTTGTTTGTTTTGGTCGTTACTAAAATAATCATATTGGTCGCAAACGTATGATAAAGATTGATAAAAAGACATAGATGAAAGTTCATCAATATAAATACCTTGTTCTTCTTCTGACGGATCCCTTGGCAAACCAAAAGCAATTGAGGAATTTGATTTTGTTACTGTATCAGTAAGAATTGTATATGGGGTATCAGAATCTTCGTTCTTTGAATCTGTGTATAAGCAAGGTGTAACAGTAACAAATCCACCAAAGTCATCTGTTGAATTGTCATTAAAATTAACATATGCACCAAAATTAAATTCATTATTTGATTGTAGTTTATAGATACTTAATTTTTGTTCAGCACTAATTGCATCAGTAATATCAAAATCAATAATTTGACTCAAAGTACTTTGTGTAACAAAAATATTTGTTTGTTGGGAAGGGGCATTATTTACTGCAGAATTTTTAAAAGCAGAGTAAGAAGCGGGATTAGATTTTAAATCCAAAGTAACATAATCAATTATTTGGTTTGCAGCTACTTTAATTCCTTCAATGTTGTCCTCAATTTCTATGTCCTTTAATTGTTGACTAGCTAATTCTTCATTAGAGTTTGAATCCAAAATGTGAATTGTAATTGTTAAAGAGGCATCAAAAGGATCTGTTCATTCCAAAGAATTAATAGATAAGTTTAACAAGAAGTTTTGATTCTGTTCTTCATTGAATAATGTTTCAGAATTTACTGGCAAGTTTTTGTATTTTGCTAGTAAAGGAAATAAAGAATTTTCTATTTGTTTTTTTTCAGAATCAGAAGCCAATTCTCAATTATGTAAAGAAACCACAATATCTGAATTATTTTTTGGTTGAGAT
>CAJTRF010000006.1 GCA_910578525.1 uncultured Mycoplasmatales bacterium
TTCCCCATATTTACTCCAAAGTGGCGTAAAATAGGTTTTACAGTCTAATATGCAGAAAACTTACATATGAATAAGAAACATTTAAAAAACATACTTTTAGCTGGTTGTGGTTTAGGTGTTCTAACACCAACTTCAATTGCAATTATTTATAGTACAAACAACTCTAAACAAACGGCTAATACTTATAAAGAATATGATGAAAAAACCGTTGTTAGTCAAATGACTGATCAATTTGAATCAGTTTGTAATCAACTTCTTTCTGCTATTTCTTCTAATAGAAATATTTCACAAAAATATAAGAATTACGCTCAACAATTATTTAATGCAGTTTACCAAGATTTTGCTCCTGCTTTAGAAGCACTTATCGATAAAACACCGGACATCAAGGAAAAACAAGACCCACTAGAAATCTTCCAAGAAATTCTTGTATTATTTCATGATGATGTTATGAATGGTATTAATAAATTATGTGATAGTTCAATTGTTAGGTTTTTATTTAGCGAAGAAAAAATTAATAATTTTAAAAATGTATGAGAAGGTATTTTAACTAAACAAATAGATTTAGAAAAATATGCAAAAGAAAATTGATCTTTACAAGATATTTTTGAAAACATTTTATATCCTTTATTTGGTGAAGGTGAACAAGCTAAGAAAAAAGCATGAGAATTAATTTTTAGTGTGTATAGCGATACTTACTATACCGGTTTAAACATTAATCATGAAAATGGCGAGGCAATTAAAGGTTCATATGAATTAATAAGCAAACCTACATACACTGACAGATATGCATGAAATGATATTAAAAGAGGTGATATTGTCTTCTCTGCACAAGGATTTGCAATAGGCGGTCATTATTCAGGACACTGTGCAATTGTTGATGGATGATACAATGCAAAAGTGAATGGAACTAATAAAATTGCAACATATCTAAGAGTAGTAGAAGCTAATCAATTTGGTGTTGCATATGGTTTATTAGATGATGTTAGAATGTATAAAGAACAAATGTCTGTTCTTCATATTACTGATGCTAATGATAAACAAACAGAGGCAGCTACTAAATTCTGCGAATCTCAATTAGGCAAAAATTACAACATTCCTATATTCTTAAGTGAAGACGTTGATCCTAATGCAAGTGCATGATATTGTTCTGAATTAGTATGAGCTGGATATATGAATCAAGGTATTGATATCCAATCTAATGATTACTATCAAGCAGATATCCCAGGAATTTTACCTTGAGAAATCTTCTATAGTAATAGTGCTAAAATCGTTACTAGTTGAAACTTTCTTAAATAATTAATATTTATTAATAAAAAAATCTATTAGGTAAAACGCCTGATAGATTTTTTATTTGTTTTAATTAAATAGTTTTAAATACTTTGGTCAACTATTTCAAAGAAATGGTGAGTACCATAAGAAGAACCAGCAGAAGTATCTAAATTAAAGAACGCAGCAGACGGTTTAAATAAATAAGAACCTGATGATGCTACACCCATTCCACCTCAATATATGCCAGAAACTTCAAAGTTTTCATTCAAAACCATAGAACCAGAAGCACCGCCTCCTAATGCAAAAACTTCTTCAGGTTCCATAAAACATTCATCTTGGTAAGTGTAATATGGTGTGCCACTTACTTTATTTAATGAAGGACCAACTAATTCATCTGATTTGGTTTTAACTTGAGTCAAATATGTAAAGCCTCTTTGATCAGAATCTTGTTCAGAATTAGCTCATGGATAACCAGCGATATATAAATCTTCATTTGGTGAAACTTTATTAGTGTTGATATTTACAATTTTTTCACCAATAGCGTAATTATTATTAATATAATCAATTTCACTTTTTAATTGAGAAACACCTTTGGTAGTACCAGATAAAGTTGTATCAATTTGTTTATATGTAAGACTTAAATCCAATGTAAGAGCACACATATCCATATACAAATCCTTTGTGTCAGAACCGTCTGTGTATGTTCCTACTTTAACAGTTATTGGATTAAGTGTTTGTATTTGATCTTTAATTGTTCCAGATGCTTGTATGTAATCACCATAAGTGCTTGTATATGGATTACATGATTCAGGATTTCCTATAACAGCTAATGCTGTGTTAGAAAAACTAGTATCATTTGCAATGCTTAAAATTCCATCTCAAACATGGTAATTAGTAATAAACTCATATTTATAGTTATCTAATTTTTTATAAAATCACATTGTCCCAGAAGAAGCACCAGCTAATTGACTGCCTGATATCCCAATTGCTCCAATTGATAATGTTCTTTGAGCTATGTAATCATAATAATCTTGAGAAGATTTAGCATTTGTGCCAGCACAACTTGATAAGCAAAACAATGAAGGACTTAATGTTAATACAGATCCTAATAACAATTTACAAAAAAAATTACGTTTCATATTTTAATATTATAAAAAATATTAGAGGTTACCCTCTAATATTTAGTAATATTTATAAGAATATAAATTATTCAAGAATTTCAATGATGCTTCCTGCACCAACTGTTCTACCACCTTCACGGATTGAGAACTTAGAACCTTTTTCAGCAGCTACTGGAGCAATTAATTCTACAGTAATTTCTGTGTTATCACCAGGCATTACCATTTCAACTCCTTGTTTTAAAGTAATTGAACCTGTAACGTCAGTTGTTCTAAAGTAGAATTGAGGTCTGTATCCATTGATGAATGGAGTGTGACGACCACCTTCTTCTTTTTTAAGTGCATAGATTTGCGCAGTAAATTTCTTGTGAGGTGTAATTGAACCTGGTTTAGCTAATACTTGTCCACGTTCAACATCAGTTTTTTCAATACCTCTTAATAAGATACCAGCGTTATCACCAGCCATTGCTGAATCTAATTGTTTTCTAAACATTTCGATACCAGTAACAACTGATTTTTTTGTAGGTCTTAAACCAACAATTTCAACTTCATCATTCATATTGATTTGTCCACGTTCTACACGACCGGTAACAACAGTACCACGACCAGTAATTGTGAAGATATCTTCGATAGGTAATAAGAATGGTTTATCTGTATCTCTTACTGGAGTTGGGATTCATGTATCAACTTGATCCATTAATTCTTGGATTTTTTGTTCTCATTCAGGTTTACCTTGAAGAGCACCTAAAGCTGAACCTCTAACGATTGGAGTGTTGTTTCCATCAAATCCATAAGAAGTTAATAAGTCTCTTACTTCCATTTCTACTAATTCTTGTAATTCAGCATCATTTGCCATATCACATTTGTTTAAGAATACAACAATACGAGGAACACCTACTTGTCTAGCTAATAAGATGTGTTCACGAGTTTGTGGCATTGGTCCATCAGCAGCTGAAACTACTAAGATAGCACCATCCATTTGTGCAGCACCTGTAATCATGTTCTTTACATAATCAGCGTGTCCTGGACAGTCAACGTGTGCATAGTGACGTTTTGTTGTTTGGTATTCAACATGTGCAGTGTTAATTGTAATACCACGAGCTTTTTCTTCTGGAGCACTATCAATTTGTGCATAGTCTCTAGCTTGAGCTAAATTTTGTTTTGCTAGATATGTACAAATAGCAGCTGTTAAAGTTGTTTTTCCGTGGTCAACGTGTCCGATAGTACCAATGTTAACATGTGGTTTACTTCTATCAAATTTTTCTTTTGCCATATATTTTTTCTCCTTGATTAATTTATTATTTTATTTATTATATAGAGATAACATTATATTTATAAAAATATTAAATAACATACTTAATTTAAAAAATTTATACCCTATAAATAAAAACACACCCACATAGTGGGAGTGTATTTATTTTAACTATTCTTTTAGATTGTTCTTTTTAACAAGATTATCAAAACGATCTAATACTTGTTTATTAAATTCTTCTTGCTTATCTAAACGATTATTTATGTGTTTAATATCTTTTTCATATTGGTTTTTAACCCAACTTGAAAACCACTCTGGAGCTTTAGGCTCTGGTTTAGAACATTTAACACCTTTAATCATAATTGGTTCAACTAATTCATAATTATTATAAGATTTGTCTTTAATAATTTGTTTTAATTTTCGACGTTCTTAATAAGAATAGTTTCTTTTTTTGAATTGTTCATAGGATCTCCTTTTTTATATGTGATAGACAAAGAAACTATTTTTAAGATTATTAAATTCATTTATGTTTCTTGAATTGATCAAGAACCATTTCAAATAATTGATCATGTTTGTCTAACTGATTAATAACCATTTTATTAAATGCACGTTGTTCATCTGCAAATTCTGTGAATCATTCTGGAGCTTTTGGTTGTGGTTTAGAACATTTAACACCTTTAATCATAATTGGTTTGACAAATTCATAATTATTATATGATCTATCTTTAATTATTTGTTTCAATTGTTCAATATTCTTTATAAGAATAGTTTCTTTATTTGAATTCTTCATTATTTGTCCTCTCATATATATACCTATGGTTCAAAGAGGCTATTTTTGTAAAAAATTTTTGATTAATTCAAAAACCCCTATGTTTTCAAGGGTTTATGAGTAAAAAAATTTTATTAATATATCAAAATTTAAAAGTTAAAAACAAAAATTTTTAAAATTTCTTTGTTGGTTTGACTGGTAAAGACAACTTATGCAAATTGTTTTTATGCAATCTATTAATAATTTTTACTGATTCATTATCGATTTTTTTGTGAGCTAAATATGCATCAATGTTATCATATGTAACACCCATTTCTTGTTCATCGGTTTGATTCTTATACAGTCCTGCGCTTGGCGCTCTGTCAATAATAATTTTGGGAATCCTTAATTCTTTTGCTAATTCATAGACTTGAGACTTGTTCAAATTAGCCAACGGCATAATATCACATCCACTATCTCCGAACTTAGTAAAGTATCCTAAATATAATTCATCTGCATTGCTAGTACCTAAAACTAATGCATTTAATTCAGAAGCAATTGAATATATAACAGTCATTCTAATTCTTGGTTTCATATTAGAAACTGTAATTGGTTTTTTTACACCCAATTGTTTAGCTAACGCTTTGCAAGAATTAGACAAATTAATATGTCTTATTGACATAGACAAATATTCTTCCATAACTTTCACACACTTTTTGTCTAGTGCACTATTATCTATATCCATAAACACACAAGTTAAAGTCAATGAAGTGTGTTTTCTAATAATTCCTGCAACTACTGCTGAATCTACTCCTCCTGAGATTCCTAATACTACATTTGAAATCTTTGCCTTTTTGCAATAAGTAGTAATTCAATTTGCTAAATATTTAATATATGAATTAGCTTTGGTCATAAATTATTTTAATTATATTAATCTACAACAAACTCTAAGTCATAGATCTTTAAAGTATCACCTTTAATGGCTCCTAACGCTTTAGCTTTTTCTTCTACTCCAATAGATAGCATTTTTTGGTTAAACCTAATGATGTTATCCTTTGTAGTTAAAGGAATTTTATGAATCCAATATTTTAAATATTCAGATTCTACATTTCAAATATGATCATCAATCATACTAATCTTTAGATCATGTTTGAAATCTTTTTGCTTTTTCAATTCAATGACTTCTACATCAGAAGTCTGTTGTTCTAATTGTTGTTGATTAATTTTTTCTTGATCCAAATAAATTTTATAAACTTCTTGTTTTAATTCATCAAGATTTGTTTTATCTTTTGTAGAGATTAATAAAACGTTTTTAAGTTTTGATTTCTTTAAGAAATCTTTTACTTTATTTTCGTCATAAGAAAGATCACACTTGTTTAAGACAACTAACATTTTTTTCTTTGTTAATTGATCATTAAACTTTTCTAATTCATTATTGATTAATTGGTAAGATTTAAACAAATCTTCATTATCATATTCGTTTAACGAAATTAAATGAATAAGCATTTGGCAACGTTCGATGTGTTTTAAAAAATCATGTCCTAACCCCTTGCCTTCTGACGCTCCTTCAATAAGTCCTGGAATATCAGCGAAGACAATATCTTTATCATTAATTTTAGTAGTTCCTAATATAGGAACCAGTGTAGTGAATTGGTAATTTGCAATTCTAGGTCTTGCATTAGTTAAAGCAGTTACTAATGATGATTTACCTGCATTAGGAAAACCAATAATCCCAACATCAGCAACATATTTAAGTTTAAGAAAGACTTTTCTTTCTTCTCCAATGTCTCCATTTTCAAACAATGTTGGAGCTTTATTAAAAGAAGATTTGAAGAAAGCGTTTCCGTGTCCTCCTTTACCACCTTTACAAATTTCATATGTTTGTCCTGATTTTAAAATATCTGTTATTAATTCATTAGTATCAAAATCATAAACCGATGTTCCTAGAGGAACTTTAATTAAATAATCTTGGCCATTTCTACCAGTAGCCATTTTTGTTTGGCCATTCTCTCCATTTTGAGCAAAGATATTCTTTTTGTTGCGCAAGTCAAATAATGTGTTAATGTTGTGGTCTCCAATTAAAATAATTGAACCACCATTACCACCATCTCCTCCTCAAGGTCCGCCTTCAGGATAATGTGCTTCTCTTCTTCAAGAAACCACACCATTACCACCATTGCCAGCCTTTAATGTTAAGACACATTCGTCAACAAATTGCATATGTAATAATATTGTTAATATTATAAAGTGTATTATTTAGGATTATCTAAATCAACATAATCTTTATCGTGATCTTTTTTGTATTCTTTAACCATTTCTTTTAAATCATCATTGTAATAATCTGCAGATTTTTTATCTTCTTTTAACTTGTATGCTAATGGGTGTGCAGTTTCATTTGTAATATAAAATTTATTTACTAATCAGTTTGTGAAAATAAAAATAACAAAAGCAGAAACTAAAAATATTCCAACTCTTAATATTTCTCTTCAAAATTCATTGTTACTTCCTCAATATGGAATTAAGGCAGATAATATAAAAATACTACAAGTTAAACTTGTTGTAATGCTAAATGGTAAAATATCATAATTGCCAATCTTAAATCATCTAGAAAAGAATGGATAAACAATAGATATTACTATTCCAATGAAAATATAAATTAACAACATATTGTTTCAATATGTGTGACTTGTTGAAATAACTATTGTTTTACCAATAAAATCTTTAAACTCTTCTTGAGAGCAATCTAAACATCATTGGTATTTGTTTCATAATGATAATCAATTATCATTAGTCAATTCACCAGATCACACAGTTTGATGAATTGGAATTAAATAATGATTTCCCATTAAATCTATTTCTCCAACTAATAACCAAATAATAACAAAATATAATAGCACAATTAACGCTACTGAAACAGTTATTATTCAAGGTTTAGTTTTAACAGGAATAGTCATACTATTATTTTAATTCATAGAAATAAAAAGATTGAATGTTCTAGTGCATTCAATCTCTTAAAATATCATGTGCAAACAATTATTGTTCTTTAAATATCTACATTTGCCAGACATAAGTTTGATTAGGACTTAAGAATATTTTGGCAGAGCATTTTTTAATCAACATTCATACGTCTATGAATATTGACTAAAGAATACTCATGTAAATATTTAAATTACTTTAACTATCTACATTTTTAATATATCAGTAAAATCTTAATATTTTTGAAAAAATTTTGTAAATATATTAAATATATTTAACTTTAAATGAAATCTTATCTTTATCAATAGTAGCTATGACATAGCTACCTAATTTTTTAGGTCCTCGAGGTAAAGCAATTGAACCTGGATTAACTAATATAGGTTCTTCGGTTTTATCAATATCTTGGCAATGTGTATGACCATAGATAACCACATTGGCTTGATGTTGCTTGCCTAATTCTCTTAATGCAGAAAAATATTTATTTTTATCAAAAGAAAATTGGTGTTGAGAATGAACTAAAATAAATTTTACTTCTTCAATCTCAAAAATTTGAATATCTTTATACCCATAATCGTTGTTGCCATCAACAAACCAATTGAAACACTGTTTCATATATGAAATTTCTGTGCAATAATCACCAGCACAACAAGCATAATCATATTTACCTTGTTCGTTTTTTAAAACTTCGTCAATTAAATTATTGAAACCATGGGAATCGGATAGGATTAATAATTTTTTACTCATTTAATGCCTCCTTAATTCTTTTAGCTATTTTATTAGGAACAAATTGAGAAAGTTCATTAACAGATGCTTTTTTTAGATTAGCAAAATTTTCATAATGTTCCATTAGTTTTTTAATACTTTTTTCTCCTAAGCCTTCGATCTCAGATAATTTTGATTTAAATTTAGAATTAATATTTTTATTTCTAAAAAAGTTAATTGCAAAATTATGAACCTCTTCCTGAATGTTTAATAAATACATATATATGTCAGAAGACTTATCTAATTTAATTGTTTGCTTGTTTGGAAAAACAATTGAATTAGTTTTATGGTGTTTATCTTTTGATAAACCAATAACATTTATTACTTTATCTAAATGAAGTTTGCTTAGCGATTCAATTGCAGCATTTATTTGAATAATGCCACCATCTACTATGATCAAGTTGGGCAATGTTTGACCTTCATCTAACATTCTCTTGTATTGTCTATAAACAACTTCTTTCATTCTTTCATAATCACTAGAAGCTTCTAAATTTTTAATAATAAATTTACGATAAAGATTTTTATTAAAATTTCCATCTTCTAAAGCAATCATAACTCCAACTTGATCATCAGCAAACAAGTTTGCGATATCATAAACATGAATAAGAGACAAATTATCTAAAGATAATAATTGTTTTAATTTTTCAAAAGATTTTTGAGTTCTGTTGATTTTGTTTTGATAAATTAAATAGTTACTTTTAAAGAACTCTTTAGCATTTTTAACTGCTTCCAATGAAATTGTTTTGTATTTTCCTCGAGTAGGTGTAGAAAATTGTATTGTTGTTGCTTTTGTCAAACTTTTTAGTTCACTAGACTTTATATTAACGTAACAATATTTAGGTTTTGCTTGGTTATTAAAATAATATTGCATTAAATAATTTGACAAAACTTCATCTATGTTAGAGTTATTTAATTCTGCTATTTGTTGATTTTTAGCTAATAACTTACCATTAACATATGAAAAAATCATAATGCAAATATATTTGTCTTGTTGGTAGAAACCAACAACATCAAAATCATCTTTTGATTTAAATACAATATTTTGTTGTTTTTGAATTTCTTTTATTCCATTAATTAAATCCAATTTTTTTTGGGCTTCTTCAAACATCAAATTGTCTGATAGCTCTTTTTCTTCTTGTTTCAATTGATCAATAATTTTAGAAACATTACCATTAAAAAAATCATTAATATCAGATTTAATTTTTTTGTATTCTTCTTTTGATACTTTATTAATACAAGGGCCTAAACATTGATTAATATCGTAATAAATACATTTTGATTTCTTTAGATAATTACATTTCCTTAAAGGAAATAATTTAAGAATTAAGTTATAGATTCCATATTTATTACTGTTCGATGAAGCGAACGGTCCATAGTATTTGCCTTTTCATTTATTTAAATCTCTTGTGTAAACAATTCTTGGGTGTGGTTCATTAGTGACTACTATATATGGATAACTACTACCATCCTTTAAAAGGATGTTATATTTTGGTTGATATTTTTTTATTAAATTGTTCTCAAGAATTAATGATTCATTTTCATTCTTAACAACAATAAATTCAAGATCATGAATGTTTTCAACAAGATGAGTAGTTTTGTTATCTTTGGCACCATTAAAATATTGATGGGTTCTATTAAAAAGATTCTTAGCCTTACCCACATAAATAATTTTTTCATATTTATCTTTCCACAGATAACAACCTGGCTGTTTTGGGATATTCTTCAATTTATATTCAAGAACTGTATTCATTTTATTTTCTAAATGTATTTAACATTCTTTCTAATGAACTGTATAAAACTTCAGGACTTGAATAATAAAAATAATAATCATTATCATTAGTATAAATTGCAAGAGAAGATCTGTATAAATGACGATTATTAATACTTGATAAAGGAATGAATATTACAGATTTATCTTGTTTTTCAATAATCACATGTTTATTTGAAATATACATAGCATTGCTGTTAATTTCACCAAATCTTGTTCTAATTTTTTTAATCTTATAAACAAAATATGGATATTCATTTTTTTTCAATTTCAAAGTATTTAAAATATTTTTTAAATTTCTTTTCTTAGAAAAAACTACATTTCTAGCATCATAAATAAATTGTTGTTCATTAACATTTAACAAATCTTTTAAATACAACAAATCTAATACATAATCAAGTTTGTTGATAGCGACTTGTGTATATCTAAACTCTTTTTTAAATCAAAAATTAAATAATTCAAATCGGTAAGTCAAAAATAAATCAAATTCATGAGGATTCATTAAACCTTTTATTCCTTTTTTTCTATACTTTAAAAAATTTGAATGATTAATCTCTTTAGAGATCTTATTTCTGAATTTCAAATATTCTTCTGATTTATTAGGTCTAATAAATAAATCCATATAATGAATTATACTTTTAATAATGATATATAAAAGTAAGAAAGCATCTAAAGCTGTAAATAAAATTTGCGTTAATGTAATGACACGTAAGTCAATTTATTTTCGTAGAAATTTATGTATTAATGGTGTTTCTACGAAAATAAAAATTATCAAAATTAAAGATAAAGCTGAAGACTTTATCTATGATTTAGATCAAAACTCTAAAGATGTTTGTTTATTATTGGAACATACTTCAAAAATAATTTTAAGTAATTTAAAAACCGATTTGGACATAGTTGGTACAGATTACTATGACAAAGTATTAGTCAAAGGGAAGTTGTTTGCTAATAAAGAGAATTTAATCAATTGAACAAAACAAGGCGTTAGAAATATCTGATTGTTTAAGTTGAATTATTCTAGAAAATTATTCATTAGAATCAATTCTACTTTATCAACTAAAGAAGCTATTTAATATCTGTTCTTCTGTAAATTACAAATGTAATTCCAAATAGAATAATTGAAAAAAGAAATCAAATAACAATAGCATCATTGTTTGTTACATATCTATCAATATCAAATCAATATGCAGTTCTTAATGTTTTAATATTAGGAACAACATTTCTCATTGTGTTAATTTGAAATTCTGCTGTTGTAGCCGGAACCACACCCTTTGCATATCCATCAATATTTTTTAAGTTTAATCCCTTAATAGATTTAAATAAAGAATAAAATCTACCACAAGCATTGTTTTGGTTTTGAGAATATTGGCTTAGGAAATCATCATAAAATAAGAAACGCTTGTTATTAACAAATTCTTCGTTTGTTACTTGATCTTCATTATATAAAGTTCATTTATCTGAATGAGTTGTGTTTAATTCATTAATTAAACAAGTTGCAAATGAAGTTGTATCAAAATCATTTACCCCATAGAAATAATCTCATAGATCAATAACTAAATTCATACTTAATATTCCAAATGCGATTGATCACTCTTCGTCATCTGTATTCTCATATGTTTGGCCAAGGACACATTCTAATCCTGTTTTGTTGTCATATACAGTGCTATTTAAAAAAGTGTAAATTCAATTTTCATAATCAGCATTCATATCTTCATTAAATGATGTACGAGTATTATTTACATAAGCAATTAACTTGTTTCTAATGTCTTTATATTGTTCAGATTGTTTGGCTTCTGGAATAACAAATGTTAAATCTTTAGTATCTATAAAACGAGATTTAAGTTTATTTATCTGATTGTCAATAATAAATACAGATGTTGGTTTACAACCAATAGCATTGTATATCATATAACGTTCATTATCTACTCCATATATTGTGTAGCATCAATATTCATTTTGAGAATATGACGGATAGATCATTGGTCTAAAATCATCGCTAAACATTGGATCGTTAACATTAAAAATATTTCAATTAGGTTTAATTGTAAATTTCATTGCAGAATTTGCACCATATGTTGTAATGTCTGCAGATTCGCTTCCACTTAATGAACCTAATTGATAAATAGATGCCATTTGTCCACCAACATCGATACTATTTAATATTTGTAATCCAGATTCTTTTTGAATGTCCTTATTTAATTCATATGTATTAACATAAACCGTGTCATCAGAAATCACTCCGTCATCAGCCATAATGAAGCTCTTTACCTTCTTATCTTTAACACTATAATAGTTAGACACTTCCATAGTGACTCCGTATTTATCTGTAGCAATACTTGCAGGCGATTTTACAATCACTGGCATAATCATTGAAATTAATTCAAAGATAATAGCAATACAAATAGTTGATACCTTAACTACTGGAATGTTTGCTTTCATACTAATTAATATCGAAATTGAACCAAAGAATAGACAAACAATCATTCCTGCAATTAAAATTGATAAAATAATTCAACCTAAATCTTCAAGTTTAATTCCATTAGCATTTGTTAACGGATCATATATTCCAAAACATAGAGTTAACAATGGAAAAATCATATCAACTAGCAAGTTGATTAATACATAAGTTAAAAAAATACTAAACTTAGCATTAATGATTTTTCATCTTGAAATAGGTTTAGAGAAGATTAACAATTCACTACCATCTTCTCTTGGTTGATTAAAGATTTCAACGGTAATTGTACAACAATATATTGACAAGAAAATTATTGTCATAATATTGAAGTTAAACATTGAATTACTTCACAAATATAAAGGACTGACATTTAAAGAAGCAGGAATGATTAATAAAATAAGGGCATAGAATAATCAAATTAAACCATTGACTACTCACACCGGTTTTTTCTTTCCTAATACTCTAAATAAATATGAATAAAACTTACGAAACATTATTTCTCTAAACTAATTTTCTTTAATTCTTCTTGATCTACTTTCATAGTATCAACTGATCCTTTAATAATCAATTTATCATAAACTTGTTCAAGAGATGGCAAGCTCTTTTCAAACAGATCTAATGCAATATCATTCTTAAGAATGAATTTTTGAAAATCAACTATTTCTTTATTATCTTTAAAATATACTTGAATAAATCCTTCATACTTGTTTAGTTTAAATTCGTTCTTCTTTTGCTTTAAATATTTTTGTACCAACAAATCATCTTGTGTTTTAACTTTGTAATATTCTTTTGCATAAGTAGATAACAATTCTTCTTTTGTACCTGAATATACAATCTTACCTCCATCTAAAATTGTAGCCGAGTCAAAATATTGATTTAATTCAGCTAATACGTGACTTGAAATAAATATCGCTTTACCTTTATTTTTTAAATCGATTAAGACTTCAAAAAATTCTTGACGAGCTCTTGGATCTAAATTAGCAACAGGTTCATCCATAATAATAATTTCAGGGTCATGAATTAATGCTTGTGCTAATAAAATTTTCTTTTTTTGCCCAGAAGAAAATGTATTAGGAGAACGATTTCTTAAATTTCACATGTTAAGTTCTTTTAATTTAGATGTAACAACCTTATTTGCTTTATCATGGGGGATACCAGAAAGCATAATCATTCACAATAAATAACTGCGAGCTGACATTTGTTCTGGAAATCTTGCATTTTCTGGAATATATCCAATTTTTAATTTTGCTTCTTCTTTATCATTTCTAATACCATCAATTAAAATCGTTCCACTCCATTTAAAGTAGGCACCGATTAATGATTTAATTGTTGTTGTTTTTCCAGCACCATTACCACCAATGAAAGCGTGAAATTGCCCAGGATATACATTAAATGATAATTTATTAATTGCAGGAACTTTTTTACCTGAATATATTTTTGTTAAATTTTTAACAAACAAAATAGGTTTTTTGTCCATTTTGTTATATTCGTCAATTTCTTCTTGCAAAAACTTTCTTTTTAAACTGTTTGTAAAAAGTTTGGTAAATTTATTGTCATTGTTAATGCATTGTTGATTTATATTCTTTTTCATATTATTTAAAATCTATCCTCCTATAAATAGCAAATGAAATAATATATAAAGCAATTCCTGCAAAGATTCATCAAAAATATAAACCTTCAGTAGATAACTGTGTTGATGAATGGAATGTAAAACCCAAATATGATGCAGTTAAAATTGTGTCTTGATTGTATAAAAGATTTGCCAAATTTCCTTGATTTCTAACATTAAAATTTGTTGGATCAGTACTTACATAACCTAAATTATCGGTTGCTAATGATAAGTTTTTTACTAATGTTGATATTCCAATATAAGTTTTATTGTAAAAATATTCGTTAGGAGTTGCAGAGAATGCTGAAGCATCAACATTATGAACCGGAGTAATTAATGCACCCATATATTTATCATCAGCTGGCACCATTGTTTTAGCATGTTCTTTTAATTGTTCATTAATATAGTTATTTTGAATTTGACCGTATGCATCAGAAATGATAAAATATTTAAATTTTAAAGTTTCTATTAAGAAATCATCTATTGATTTAATGTTTAATGATTTTCAATCATCACTATTAGTTTTGATTGAACTTAATAAAGCAAAGTGTGTGTAATCTTGAATTTTGCTAAAAACAACATCTTTTGACCCACTAATTCTTGTAGGTTTGAAAACAGAAGAATTTAAATTAATAGATTTAGAGTTATTAATAAAAGTTCCTTTTACAGAATCATAGTTAACAAATGGTTCGTCACTTGCCTTTAATAATCCTGATGGTAGACTATAAGTATCACCGTTATTATTTTTAAATTGAATTTCATCAGCATTTCATAACAAAGTGTTGAAAAAACTTTTTTCATCATCTGTTATTTTTAAATCTTTAACACTTAATTGAACCTCTTGTCTTGAATCTGGATAAGTTATTTGAAAACAATATGAAGATGAAGAAGATAATAATGCTTGAGCTAATCCTGTAAATGAATTAGCCTGATAATTATGAGTACCTAATGTGATGAATGGCATTGAGATTAATGAAGCCATTGTTTTGGCATCGCTCATATATGTAAATAAACTTTGAATATTGCTTGCATTTTCTTTTGAAATATAAGGAATCTTATCGTAATCATAGAAAATAATTGGATAACCTTTTTGTTTTGAAAATGCATTTTTTAAAAAATCTTCATCAATGTCATAGTTAAGATCTCTATTGCTTCCAAAAGATTTGTTACCAATATTTAAAATTTCACTTTTTAATCCGAATCCATTACCCATTTGAGACATTTGACTAGTAAAATTAAAATAATTTGCTATCTTGTAATGAGAATTTTTAACTTTATTATCATAATCGGCTTTTTCATCGTCAAACGGTTTAGTATATGGTTGTGGAGCTGATCGACTAGTTATTGATTCGATTATGGCGTTCGATAAATCGACAGCTATTTCTTTAACAGTGTTTTGATTAACAATATTTGAATATTGAGAATAAGTTCCATCATCATTTAAATAATCAAAAGTAGCAATTTGAGTGTCACCATTTCCTAAATATCCATCTGTTGGTGTTTTAACAACATCAGCATATTTAATAATTACATAGTAAATATTGCTAAATACACATAATAAAACACCAAACATGATAACTCATATTTTATTTAAATAAATTGATACTAACAAAGTAATAGCGCCAAAGATTAATTGAACAATGAAAGTAATTAAAAACAAACTTCCAATTAACCCAGATTGTTGATATCCTGGCACATCAAAGCAATAAATAAAAAATCCACAAAACAATGCCAAAAAAGATAAAACAATTCCATAAACAAAATATGTGAGTGCCTTAGCTATTTGAATTTTGTTTCTAGATATTGGTTTAGAAACAATTAATAATTCTGTGCCATTATCTCTGTGTTCTTTATAGATTGCTAAAATCAATAAAGATGAAAAGATGCATGAGATATATGAAATTACAGATTGAATGCTAACAACTGGATTTGTTCAAAATAAAAAGCAACTAGTTTTAGCAATTGAAGGAGTAATGTACAAATATAGACAAATTAAAAATAAATACAAAAGACCAATTCATCAAATTGATTTCTTTTTAACTGTTGTTTTTAATAAGAAAGAAAAATATTTACCAAACAATTTCATTTTCTTATTCTAAAACACTTGCGCATCTATTGCAAATGTTTTCATCGTGCATTTCTTCTTTAGAAAAATAATTTCAACAACGTTGACATTTAATTAATCCAGAGTTTTCTACTTTAATAGAAATAGATTCACTTTGGTTAAATTCAACAACTGCTACATTTAAATATTTTTTAATATCTTTAACATCGAATGGTAATTCTTTAGAATTAATAATTACTTTTGCTTCATTACTCTTTCTTATTATTCCATTGTTTCTTGCTGTTTCTAATTCAGCATAAACTAATTTTTTTAATTCAAAAAAACTTACTCATTTGTTTGCATCTATGTTTTCATCAAATTCAATTGAGTCAATTCAATTTTCTAATACAATAGATTCTTTTTTATTTTCTACATTAAAGAACGAATACGCTTCTTCGCATGTATGAGGAATGATAGGAGAAAGAATAATCAAATATGTTTTTAATATTGTGTAAAGAACTGTTTGAATAGTTCTACGTCTTGAATTATCTATCTTTTCACAATATAAAACATCTTTAATTACATCAAAATAGTTTGATGATAAATCAATTACATGTAAGTTGATAATCTTAACTGCAGTTAAAAAATCAAAATTATCAAATGCATTGTTAATCTTAGTAAGATTAGATTTTAATGTAGATAAAACATATTTATCATATTCATCAAAATCTGTCTTTTTGTTTTGTGCATATGAAAAATCAGAAATATTAGCAAGAATAAATTTAAATAAACTGTTTCTAATTCTTCTGTATGTTTCTGCACATTGCGTCAAAATGTTTTTAGAAACACTAACATCTTCTTGATAGTTACTTGATGCAGCTCACAATCTTAATACATCTGCACCAAATTGCTTACATACTTCATTAGGATCAACTACATTACCAAGTGATTTAGACATTTTTCTACCTTGTTCATCCAAAGTAAATCCATGACTTAACAATTGTTTAAATGGAGCTTTATTTGAATAAATAGTTGAGTTAATAATTGATGAATTAAATCAACCACGATATTGGTCATTACCTTCAAAATAAAGATCTGCAGGATAGTTTAATCCTTTTGCTTTAAGCAAAGTAAATGAGCTTCCTGAATCAAATCAAACATCCATGATGTCTTTTTCTTTTGTATATTTTTGTTTTTTATCCAAGTGTTTTTGAGTTAAAAAATATTCAACTGGTTTTTCAAATCAAACATCAGTTCCTTCTTTTGCAATGATGTTAATGATGTTTTGGATTAATTCAAATTCTAAAATTGGTTGTTTATGTTCATCGAAAATAATTGGAATTGGAACGCCTCAAACCCTTTGACGACTAATACATCATTCTTTACGGTTTGTAATCATTGAAGTTAATTGTTTTTTATTTAAAATGTTGCTAAATTTAACTTTATCAATTTCAGCCAATATCTTATCTTTAATTGGATCAATGTTTACAAACCATTGTTTAGTTGCACGATAGATAACTGGTTTTTTAGTTCTT
The DNA here is from genome assembly GCA_910578525.1 of uncultured Mycoplasmatales bacterium. Lineage (GTDB taxonomy): Bacteria > Bacillota_I > Bacilli_A > Mycoplasmatales > Mycoplasmoidaceae > Malacoplasma_A. The sequence continues at coordinate 17,537 of CAJTRF010000006.1, forward strand.
CAATCGATTGCAGCACTGTGGTTGATAAACACAAATTTCAATAGAGCCTTATTAGCATCTAATCTATTAATAATTTGTTCATTAGCTGTTTCATAAAAAATACCAACTAAACTTTCATCATTTACTTCCTTAGTAAATTTACCTGCTTCATCAATTGGACAAAATATTGAAATGTTATATGCCTTGCATGCGATGTAGTCTTCTGCACCAAACCCTGGTGCGTTGTGTACTAAACCTGCACCATTATCATTTGTTACATATGTTGCGTTAATTACAGGAGAAACCCTGTCATATAAACAATGTTTATATTGAACTAATTCAATTTGCTTACCATTGAACTCTTTTTCAACTTCGTAGTTTTCTCACTTGAATTCCTTAGATAATTCTGGTAATTTTTGTTTAAGTAAGACATAGTGATTGCCATTAGCTTTCACTTTAACATAAGTAAAATCTGGATGAACAGCAATTGCTAAATTAGACGGAATAGTTCAAGGGGTTGTAGTTCAGATTATTAATTTATCACCTTGTTCTAATACTCCTTTACCATCTACTACATCAAATGTGATGTAAATACTTGGAGCTTGAATATTTGCATATTCAATTTCTGCTTCTGCTAAAGCAGTACGGCTAGATCAAGATCAATAAATTGGTTTTAAATCTTGGTAAATTAATCCTTGTTGAAGAATTGCTAAAAACAATTCAAGTTGTCTTGTTTCAAAATCAGTTGTTAATGTTAAATATTTTTCTTTTCAATCAGTAACAATACCTAATCTCTTGAATTGTTCTAATTGTTTTTCAACATTCTTAATTGCAAATTCACGACAATTTTTTCTTTTTTGACTAACAGTTAATGTCGGATCTTTATTAATTCCTTTTTTTAATAAGGCATGTTCTATCGGTAAACCATGCGTATCTCATCCTGGAATATATGGAGAATAAAATCCTTTAAGACTTTTTTGTCTCACAATAATGTCTTTGATGATTTTATTCATTGCATGACCTACATGGATGTCACCATTAGCATATGGAGGCCCATCATGCAGAATTCATTGTTCATGATCTTTATTTTTTAATAAAAGTTTTTGATAAATATCATGGTCAGCTCAAAACTTTTGAATTGAAGGTTCTTTAGTCGGTAAATTAGCCTTCATTTCAAAATTTGTTTTTAAGATATTCAGAGTGTTTTTGTATTCCATGATAATCTATATTTAGAATATGTATTATAACTAATATAATATTAAATATTATATATGGTGGAAAAAAATAAAAAATCTACTCGTATTAAAGCAAGGGTAAAATACATTTTATCTTTTTTTCTAATAATATTTTTATTTCAAAAGCGTTCAAAAGAAGAATATTTAGAAAGAAAGCTGTCTATTTTATCTTCATATAAGAAAAAATTAATTACTATTGTTAAACAAAAACAAGAAAAATTAAGATCTATTTACTCTAATAACAAAAATCTTGAAACTTTAAAGATTAGTGATCTTTTTATTTCATGTGCATTTGTAAAAATCACTGAAAATAATTTTTGTGAAGTGAATTCACAAATGGATCAAATTGGATCAATTATTATTTTTAATAATGCTTATAAAAAAATCAAAAAAGAATATAAATCAACAATGTGATCTTACAATGATGAAATAAAATTGACTGCTCAATACTACTATTCATTGTTGGGTTCTATCAAATTTAAATACAACAAATATCCTTGAAAGTATTTATTACAAATTGTAGATCTTTCATCATTTGAAATAACACTTTAGTATGCAAAATTACAACGAAATCGAATCAAGAGAAGAAATTAAAAATATTTTATATTCAAAAGAATTTTATAGAAAAATACAGGCAGGAAGAATGTTTTCTGCTGTTTTAATGTTTTCTTTATTTTTTATAGCAATTTTTTTAGTTTTGTTTTCTTGCTTTTATGAAGAAGACCACACTGTATTTATTGGCCTGATTGCTTCAGCTATGCTTTTATTAATTCTTCCTTTTTTAATTTTGGTCTTAGGTTCTTGATACAGAACAAATAAAATTAAAAAATTTATTAAAAAACGTTATACAGAATGACAGTCAAAATACTATATATTGTGTTCTGATAATTATGAAGGCTTTAAAATGTCTGAAACTGAAGATTCTACTGTATTTAAATGTGAACATTTTTCTAAAAAATTCTACATCAAAGTAGATGAACATCTATTACAAATTCAAAAGAGCGAAAATGACATTATAGATATTGTAAACGATGATAAGAACATCTTGTGTCATACCATTAATTTCAATAAAGGAAAATTATATTTATTAAGAAATGATTTTTATTTTGCTGCAAACGAATATGCAGCTAATCAATTAGCTTCACACATTCAAAATGATATAGCATATATCCTAAAAATGTATGAAAATCATTAGCATTCCTATTGTTGGATGGTGTAATGGTATTCAACAAATTTTTATTAGATTAAAAAAAATTATTAAAGAAAATCCTAATACAAATTTTTATTGTTTTAAAGAATTGGTTCACAATAAAGCTTCTAATGATTTATTAAAAAAATACAATATAAAAATCATTAAAAATCTTAATGAAATCAAAGATAAAAACAATTCCTTGTTGCTATTACAAGCGCACGGATCTACAAAAGAACTAATTAATGAGTTAATAAAAAAACACATAAAATATATTGATTTTACTTGTAAATTCATTAAAGCTAATGAATCAAAAATTAATTCAAAATTAATCCAAGGATATAAAACTTATTTTATTGGTTCAGACAATCATCAAGAAACTAAAGCTTTTTTATCTAATAACAAAAAAACTAAACTAATTGAATTGAATTCAAAACAAAAAATTAAATTAACTGGTAATAAAAATTTTATTACAAATCAAACAACCTTAACACAAGAAGAAGTTAACAAAACTTTAAAAAAACTTCCTAAAGATTCATATCAATTTATTTCCGGATGTTGTCCAGAAATTGCAAAGAGACAATGTAATGTGATTAAGTCTTTAAACAAAATTGATATGTTAATTGTTGTTGGAGACAAAAACTCAAATAATTCTAATGAATTAGTAAATATTGCAAAAAAAAATAATAAAAAATCATATTTAATCCAATCAGCAAGACAATTAGAAAAAATCAACTTTAGAAATCTAAAAACTATTGGAATTTGTACTGGTGCTTCAACTCCAAAATTTTTATACGAAGAAATCTATAACAAATTAATTTGCATAGCTTAATAAAATTTCTAATTTGCCTTGTAAACTAAAATCTTCTTGTTTACCTAAAGCCAAGAATGAATCACCTTTTTTAATTGGTGTCCCGTTAATTTTGCCTTTGCCGGCAATTACAGTAAATTGTAACCACTTAGCTTTCTTGTAACTATACGTTTTCTTGTTAACATTGTTAATTTTTTCTAGTACAAAGGCTTTAGTTTCAATAATCGTATTTTTGTTGTGCTTAAACTTTGGTGTTATAAACGGAACATCAATGTTAGCTAACGATTCATCAATATGTAACTTTCTAGAAGGATCTAATTTTTGACGATCATAATCATACAATCTAAAAGTTACATCAGATGATTGTTGCAATTCATAAACTAACAATCCTGAATTTAATGCATGGATTGTACCTGTAGGTACATAAACAAATCCGCCTTTAACAACTTTTTTATTTTTTAATAATTTTTTTCAATTACCTTGTTTAACTAAATTTGCAAGCTCTTTTTTAGTTTTTGCTGTATGACCATAAATAATATTTGCATTCTTTTTAGCATCTAAAAAGTATCAACATTCATTCTTGCCAAATTCATTGTAATGCTCTCTAGCATATTTATCTTTAGGGTGTACTTGAACACTTAATTTGTCATTACAATCAAGTAGTTTAACCATTAATGGGTATTCAGTAGTTTTTGGATTATTAAATAATTCTGGGTGTTTATGGTACAAAAAATATAAATCTTTGCCTTTATATTTACCATTTAAGATAATAGAAGATTTGTTTTTGTATCCACTAACTACTCATGCTTCTCCAACATGATCACTTGGTAATGAATAACCAAAATTAGCTAATTTAGTTCCTCCCCATATTTTTTCATTAAAATAGGGTTCTAAGAAAATGATTTCCATATATATAATATTTTATATTATATTTTACATATAGACACTTTATGAAACATACTCAGGAACAATTAGTAAATTACTTAAAAAATTATGGATTTGTTTTTCAATCTAGCGAAATCTATAATGGTTTAGCTAATGCTTGAGACTACGGACCATTGGGTGTATTATTAAAAAATAACATTAAATCTTTATGATGAAGAGAATTTGTTACTAAACAATCTAATGTTGTTGGGTTAGATTCATCTATTATTTTAAATCCAAGAGTGTGAAAAGCATCTGGTCACTTATCTAATTTTAGTGACCCATTAATTGATTGCAAAAAATGTAAAGCAAGATTCCGTGCAGACAAATTGATTTCTGAACAATGCCCTGATATCACTGTTGGTGATAACACTTCATTTGAAGAACTAATGAACATTATTAAAAATAATAATGTTAAATGTCCAGTGTGTGGTTCGGCTGATTGAACAGACATAAGAAAGTTTAATTTGATGTTCAAAACTTTCCAAGGCGTTACAGAAGACTCTGCTGCAACACTTTACTTACGTCCTGAAACTGCACAAGGTATATTTATTAACTTTACTAATGTTCAAAGAACGGCAAGAATGAAAATTCCATTTGGTATAGGTCAAATCGGAAAAGCGTTTAGAAATGAAATCACTCCAGGAAACTTTATATTTAGAACAAGAGAATTTGAACAAATGGAACTTGAGTATTTTTGTGTTCCAAACGAATCTGACAAAGACTTTGAAACATGATTAAAAAGAATTGAGAACTTCTTATTTAATATCATTAAACTGTCTAAAGACAACATAAAAATGTATGAACATCCAAAGGATGATTTATCACATTATTCAAAAAGAACAGTAGATTTTGAATTTAACTTCCCACATGGTTTTGGTGAATTATGAGGAATAGCTAATAGAACTGATTTTGATTTGCGCTCACATATGAATGAGTCAAAAGCTAATTTAATGTATTTAGATCCTAAGACTAATGAAAAATATATTCCATATGTTATTGAGCCATCAGTTGGTGTCGAACGTTTATTTTATGCAATCATTTCTAATTTTTATGAAGTAGAACAATTAGAAAATGATTCAAGAGAAGTCTTAAGACTTCCATTTGATTTAGCACCTTACAAAGTTGCTGTATTACCACTAACTAATAAACTAAACGAACAAACAAAAGAAGTGTTTGATAAATTATTAAACGCTTCTATTAGCACAACATTTGATACATCTGGTTCAATCGGTAAACGTTACCGTAGACAAGATGCTATTGGTACACCTATTTGTGTAACATTTGATTTTGATTCTTTAGAAAAACAAGATGTAACTATTAGACATCGTGATTCTATGAAACAAGAAAGAATCAAAATTTCTGATCTTGTTAAATACATCCAAGAATATGCCTCAAAATAAAATAGATTTTAACCAAATCGATGAAATCAAAAATAAGGCAGATATAGTTTCTATAATTGGTAAATACATAAAGTTATCAAGAAGGGGGGCTAACTATTTTGGAGTATGTCCTTTCCATGCAGATCATAATCCTTCACTAGTAGTATCACCTTCTAAAAAAATTTGAAAATGTTTTGTTTGTGGTAGTAAAGGTAATGTTTTTACTTTTATTCAAAAATATAAGAAAATATCTTTTTTAGAAGCTGTTAAAGAAGTGGCTACCATTGAAGGATATGATTTAAATAAATTAAATTTTTTAAAAAATTCTAATTCATTCTTAAATCATGAAAACAAACGTTTAGTAGAAGCTAATGCTTACACTAATGATTTATATAAATCATTCTTAATGGACAATGTTAATAAAGAATATTTAGATTATTTAACAAATCACAGACATTTAAGTCTTGATACAATCAAATATTTTGAATTTGGTTATGCACCAGCTGAAGAAGATTTAATTTATAAAATCTTAACTAATAAAGATAACTTCTTAGGTTCTTCAAGAGACGCTAATATCACATGGAATGAAAAAGAATTGTGTGATGCAGGAATAATTTATTTAAATGAAGAACAAAAACCAATTGACTTTTTAATAAACAGAATTACCATTCCTATTTATGATAACAATAACTATATTGTTGGTTTTAGTGGTAGAACTACAAAAAACACTTCTCCTAAATATTTAAATACAGGATCTACTAAGATCTTTTCTAAAGGAAATTTATTATTCAACTTCAATAGAGTTAGAGAATTAAATGATAAAAGAATTATTATTGTTGAAGGTTTTATGGATGCAATTGCATTACACAATTGTAATCATAAAAATGTTGTAGCAACAATGGGTGTTGCTTTAACTGATAAACATTTAACTCTTCTTAATTCTTTAGAATTAGATACGGTAATTTTATGTTTTGATAATGATGCTGCTGGTGAATTAGCAACCATTGAAAATGGTAAAAAGTTAATGAACAATGGTTTTAATGTTTATGTTGTTGACAATTATGATAAGCAAACTAAAGACGTTGACGAATTAATGCAAGCTAAAGGTAAAGAAGCAATTGATTCAATTATTAATAATAGAATTGATTTTATTTCTTTCTTAATTAATTTAAAACTTGCTAACAAAAATTCATTAGATGATATCCAAACTAATGTTAATTTTCTTTTAAAAGAAATGAATGAATATGGAGATGTTCTTTTAAGAACAAAACATTTTGATTTAATTTCTAAGTTGTCTGGGATTCATCAAAATGATTTGCAAACTAAATTTAATGAGTTTAGTAAGAATAATTATCAATCTGAGAATAAATATATTAAAAACTATAACAATCCTAAAAAATCTGATAATTTTAATTTTGATCAAGAGGAATCTAAACTTGTAGAAAAACAAAAGCAAACAGATGCATATAGTGTTTCTAAGCATTCACTAAATCTTACAACCAATTTATTACTAGGTAGATTTGCAAACATAGTTTGTAAAATCACATCATTCTTAATTGTTCACAATGATTACATTAATAAAGCATTTAACACTGATCTAATATTTGGTAATGCCTTAGGACCATCGTTGGAAGTTAAATTACTTAATGTTGTATATTATCTATATGAAAAAGACGGCAAAGTAACAAAAGATTCTTATGTAAATTACATTAAGGATGATCAAGATCAATTTGACAAACAATTAGTTAACATTATTCTAAATGATGAAGAATTTGATTCAAATGGCACCCAAAAACGTAATGATGAATTGTATAAAAAATTGTTATCAACTCTTCATGATATTAAAAAACAAATTACTCAATTCAAAGAAATTAAAGAATTGTTATTGTGCAAATACTCTGAGCGTGATACAAAACTAAAAGAACTGATTGAGCTTAATCAATTAGCAAAAAAATAAAACCAAGCTTTTGCCTGGTTTTATTTTTATCAATTGTTTATTATCTTTTGATTGTGGTTGGATGTTTCTTTGGTAACATACACATTCTAAAACCACGATCTCTACCAATTAATGATGCATAAATAAACATTTGAACTAATGTACCTGTTGCAATTGCAAGGAAGTATCAAAGAATTGAAACGTATTTTAATGGCGTATCGGCACTGCCTCCAAAGATTGAAGGAATATCTACACCAATGGAACCTGGATCTGCATATACTCCTAAGAATAATGCAATTAATGGTCCACCTCACATAGCAACGTGTCCACCGCAGAAGAAGCAGAATGCTAATCCACCAGCTACTGCTGAACCAACAATGTTAGCAATCATTGTTTGTTTAGGGTTCTTAGAGAACATTGGGATAGCACCTTCTGAAATACCCATTGATCCCAACGCTAATGCAGTAATACCAATTTTTCTTTCATCATCATTAAATACTTTTCTAAATAATAATGTTGCTAGACCACAACCCAATGGAGCAACTGGAATGGCTGCTGCACATGCACCCATTAATCTTGGGTCAACTTGAATTAAACATGTACCTGTTGCAACTGCAATCTTGTTAATAGGTCCACCCATATCAACACCTACCATGGCACCTAAAATGAAACCAATTAAGAAGTTAACACCTTTAATGCTTCCAGCACATGCTAATCCATATGCAAATCCATTCATAAAGCATCCTAAAATTCCTGATAATAAGAACACAAATGGGAATACTAGAACAGATGTTGCAACAACTGGAATAAAGATGATTGACATTACTGTTCTAAAAATAGGTTTAATTTTTCAACTATTTACTCATTTTACTAAATATCCAGCAGCAAAACCCATCATAATTGCTGCAAAAATTCCTAAACTTACATTAGAAATTGGGTCTGCACCATGATTAGGATTTGCAAATTCTTTTGGAATTCCTGGATAGTAATAATATCAATCAGGAGTACCTGCTACAAAAGTTGCGATTAATCCTGGAGCAAAAGCAGGTCTACCACCAATTGCTTCAGCAATATATGCACCCATAATAGCTGTAAACAATGCAAATCCTGCATTTGCTGCTTTCATTGCATATCACATAGCGTTTTTTATCTCATCGCTATCAAGACTTGGAGCACATCCCGGAATCATACTAATAGCATTTAATAATGCATAAACGATACCTGAGAATACCAATACTGGAATCATGTGTGAAACACCTGATAAGAATGGTTTCATAAATTTATCAAACTTCTTACCTGATGCTTTAAATTCCATACCATTATTTGTTCCAGCGCTAGTAGTAGGAGCGGTTTTAGTATTAGTTTGTCCACCAACAGTTGCATGTGAAAGAGCGTTCTTAATAGTTCTTTCAGGGTTATTAATTGCTGCGTTTGTATCACAGAAGTAAATCTTCTTGTCAGCGAACATTTCAGTATCAACTGAAATATCAGCAGCAATAATAACCACTTCAGCACGTTTGATTAAATCATCTGAAAGTGCGTGTTCACGTCCGTTTTGACCTTGAGTTTCAATGTGGACTTCATATCCTAATTTATCTGAGCATTTTTCTAATGCTTCTCTAGCCATGAATGTGTGGGCGATACCCGTTGCACAAGCAGTAACACCAACAATTAATGGTCTAGAACCTGTATGGTCTGCTTTAGCATCAGCTTTTTCAGCTTTTGCTCTTTTAGTTGAAGCTTTAATTGTAGAGATATCTTTGTTATCAACATCAATTGCTGTAGCAATGATATCATATACATCTTTTTTATTTTTTGTTGTTAGCAATCTCTTACAAATTGTTTCATCCATTAATGCAGTAGAGATTCTAGCAAGATATTCCATATGAAGATCTGATAGATTCTTCTTAGGAATCAATAAAGCAATTGCAAACTTAACTGGTTTTTTATCAAATGCTTTTCAATCAATACCTTGTTTAAATCTTACAGCAATAATTGCTGGTTTTTTAATATCAGCATTCATTGCATGTGGGATTGCAAATGATCTTTTCATCCCTGTAGTTGATACTCTCTCTCTCTTGATTAAACCATTAACAAGATTCTTAGTATCACTTACTATGCCTAATTTTTTAGCTGTCTTTGCAATTAACTCAAACGCTTCTTTTTGAGTTTTTACATCGGCATCTAAAACAAGGCAATCTTTATTAAAAATTTCCATCTTTGTATACCTTTATCTAATCATTATATAAATAATAAATAATTGTTTATATAGTTTTCTTAATGTCGTATCACTTGTTAGATTTTAACATTTGAATTTCTTCTTTATAAATGCAAGTATTACCAACTCATGGAGTTTCTAAAATTTTAGGAACATGTGATAATTTTGGGTTTATTACATATTGATGTAATGTATTAAAACCAATTTTTCCATAACCTATATTTTCATGACGATCTTTATGGGCACCAATTGGGTTCATTGAGTCGTTTAAATGAATTACTTTTAGAAAATTAAGACCAATGATTTCATCAAATTGTTTTAATACTTCATCAATGTTTGCAACATTTAATCCTGAATCATTAACATGACATGTGTCAAAACAAACACCAATTTGGTTTTTGTTTTCTATTAAATTTATTATTTGTTTAATTTCATTAAAATCTTTTCCTATTTCACTACCCTTGCCTGCCATAGTTTCCAAGCAAATAGTAACATCAGGAACTTTTTTATTTAACTCATTAATTACTTTAGCAATATTTTGAATTGTTGTTGGTCTATCACATGTAGTTGCATATCCTGGATGTAATACTAAATATTTTGAACTAATAGCATTTGTTCTAGCCATTTCATTTAGTAATACACTTTTTGCTATATGAGATTTGTAAGGATCATTAGTACCTATATTAATAATATAAGGAGCATGAACAATAACATTTATAGGATCAATGTTATGCAGTTTTAAGTACTCCTTATACTCTCTTACTTTTAGTTTATCTATTGGCACTCTCTTTGAATTTTGGGGAGCACCAGTATAAATCATAAAAGTATTGCATCCTAAACTTACAGCATCTTTAGCGCTACCAAGTAGATAATCAGGAGCACACATTCCAATGTGGCTTCCTAATAAAATATCAGCCATTATTTATTAGTATTTTTAGTAGATAAAAATAAACGATAAAGATTTAATAATACAAAGAACAATGCAATAGCACCAACAAAATATACAAGATTAAATGTTTCACCAGGTTTACCATCAATGATACAACCACCATCTAAATTGGTAAATTGACCATATACAGAGAAATGATGGTTACTCATTCATGGTAATAATGCTGCATAAAACACATAAATTAATGGATAAATCATTCCTAATAAAACACAGATTCAATATCCTTCAAATCTTTTATGATTAAACATTCCTTTAGTAGTGAATAAATATGTAATGTAGAAAACTAACATTATTAAAGGAATAATCATGTGTTGAATAACTGTAGTTAATCAAAATACAAATAATTTGCCTGCACCAACAATTGTTTTTGCATCTTCAATGTTTCCAGGCAACAACAAGCCACAATATAATCCTGCAGTAACTGTAATATATGTAATTACATATATTAAGAAATTACCATGCAATCTCTTATATGTAGGATTAAATCAATATCAAATTAAATAAATAAAGACTAAAACATTGGATTGGATTGTAAAGTATCCTCATCAATCCATTCATAATGTCAATCAAATGTTATTATAGTATTTGTTTAAATTGTAATCATGCGCAAAAAACATTACAATTCAAAGAGCAAATACAGGCAAAATAACAAATGAAATTCATCTACATAGAGTGTAGTGTTTGAAATCAGTTGTTTTGTAACGTACTTGATTTTTATTAAACATTGTATTCGCCTCTTATTTAGCAACTACTTCAGCTTTTGTTTTATTGTCACCAAATGTTTTATATTTAACAACACCTGATATTTTTGCAAACAATGTGTGATCTTTTCCCATACCAACATTGTTTCCAGGATAAATTCTAGTTCCTCTTTGACGGTAAATGATTTGACCAGCTTTTGCCATTTGACCATCAGCGATCTTAGCACCTAAAAATTTAGGTTGAGAATCACGTCCGTTCTTAGTTGAACCAACTCCTTTTTTTGAAGCGAATAGTTGTAAATCTAGTTTGTAATTTTTCATAATTTATTTCCTCACAATTTTTATGTATTTTTTATAGCTTTTTTGAACAAACTGTAATTGTTTAATTAATAAATTAAGTTTGTCTTTATTTTCTTTTTTATTATCAATTAAAGTTAATTCAATTATAGGTATCTTTTTATTTAGTTTAACTTTAATTTCGTTTTTAGAAAATCAAGTTATTGATGATTGAGTGATTGCGCTAATTGCAGCACAGACAACATCATTCCATTTTGTTGCATAGTTAGCATGTCCACTAACTTTTATTGAATCATCTTTAATTTCAATAAGAATCATTATTTAATTTCTTTAACCACTAATTTTGTATATGGTTGACGGTGTCCTTGTTTTTTAGTGTGGTGTTTTTGACTAATGTGCTTAATGATTGTAATCTTAGGTTGTTTACCTTGTTTTACAATTTCACACACAACGCTAGCACCAGCAACGTATGGTGTACCAATTTTGTCACCAGACATTAAAACTTTATCAAAAGTAATTTTGTCTCCAACTTTACCTTCAATTTTTTCAGCATAGAAAGAATCATTAACTGATACTTTGTATTGCTTACCACCAGTTTCGAATATTGCAAACATATTGTTCTCCTTTTTATAATTAGACTCACCTAACTAGGTAATAATTAAGATTAATTATTTTGTAACCCAGATAGTGTGGTTGAACTATATAAATAATAAGTTAAATATATAGTGTATATATCATATAACATTTTTAGTAAAAATGTGTATTTATTTTAAAATAATACAAACTAAATAATCTATATATCTTTATAATTACATAGTAATTTAAATATGCAAATATCTAGTGTTAAAGAAATCCTAGAAGGTAAAATTAGTGCTTTATCGCCTACTACTATTAGGGGTTGAGTAAAATTCAACCGTCTAAGTGGTAAGATTGGATTTATTGAATTAAATGATGGGTCATCATTAAATAATATTCAAGTTGTTTATAAAAAAGTTTCTACTAAAGGTTTTGAAGAATCTTCAAAACTTCGTACAGGTAGTTCTATTCTAGTAAATGGTAAAGTAAATACTAACAAAGATTCTTTTGAAGTGTTAGCAGAAGAAATTATTGTTCTAAAGGATTCTGCAGAAGACTATCCTTTACAAAAAAAGGAACACTCTATGGAGTTCTTAAGAGATATTGCTCATTTAAGAGGTAGAACTCAAACTATGACTAGTATTATGACAGTTAGAAGTAAACTGGCATTTGCTATTCATAAATTCTTTAATGAAAATGGATTTAAATGAATTTCTACTCCAATCATTACTTCTAATGATGCAGAAGGTGCTGGAGAAAACTTTGTTATTGAACAATCTAAAGAAGAACCATTCTTCAACAAAGAAGCTAAGCTAACAGTATCTGGTCAATTAAATGCTGAAGCTTATTCACAAGCATTTCAAAAAGTTTATACTTTTGGTCCAACATTCAGAGCTGAACGTTCTCATACAAATAGACATTTAGCAGAATTCTGAATGATTGAACCAGAAATTGCATTTATTGATCTAACTCAATTAATGGCTATTATTGAAGCTTTTATTAAATCAATCATTAACTATATTTGCATTAACTGTAAAGATGAAATTAACTTTTTCATTAAGCAAAAACCTTTTTTAAGCGAAAGAATTGATACATTACTTAAGAAAAATTTCATAAGACTTGAATACAAAGAAGCTATCGAAATTCTAAAAAAAGCTGCACAAGATAAAATTTTTGAAGACAACGATATTTTCTTTGGTAAGGATATTGCTTCTGAACATGAAAGATACTTATGTGAACAAGTGTATAAAGCTCCAATTTTCTTATACAATTTTCCTAAGGAAATTAAAGCTTTCTATATGAAAGTAAATTCTGATAACAAAACAGTTGCAGCAACTGATTTATTAGTTCCTGGTGTTGGTGAAATAGTGGGTGGTAGTCAAAGGGAAGATGACTACAACAAATTATTGAACAGAACTAAAGAATTAAATATGGATATTTCTTCAATCCAATGATATTTAGATCTAAGAAAATATGGTTATTCTTTAGGAGCAGGATTTGGATTAGGATTTGAAAGATTGATTATGTATATCTTAGGATTAGATAACATTCGTGATACTATTCCATTCCCAAGATATAACGGTAAATTAAACTTCTAATATGAAATTTGGTTTCAAAAAATCTAATATTCCTAATTATTTAACAATTCTTAGAATTGTATTAGTTCCTATCATCATCATATTTAGTTGTGTTAATTTTGGACCAAAACTATATTGATCTCATTTGCCAAATACTGATTATGGTATATATTTTAATTTATCATGAGTTCTAGCAGGAGTATTATTTATCATTGCTTCTTTTACAGATTTTTTAGATGGATATTTATCAAGAAAATATCATTGAGTATCCGATTTTGGTAAATTGTGAGATCCAATTGCTGATAAATTATTAATTAATTCTGTATTAATTGTTTTTGCTGGAGCTAATCCACATTTATCAATGAAAGTTTATTTCATTATTCCAATATTAATGATTGCAAGAGATACTATTGTTGATGCTTTTAGAATGTATGCAGCTAGCAAGAGTGTTGTAGTTGCTGCAAACTTTTATGGTAAATTAAAAACGCTTACTCAAATTATTGCTATTATTTTAATTTACTTTGTATATGCGTGAGACTTCAACGCTGTTAATAACAACGTTTGATGGTGATGTGTTCAAAATCTATTCATGTGAATTTCGTTGTTCTTATCTTTAATGTCTGGTGGAATTTATATTTATCAAATTAATAAAAGATTAAATGTCAAAAAATAATGAAAGATAGTTTTGCTGAATTAGTAGATTTACTAAAAATACATGAATTAACTATTTCTACTTGTGAATCGATCACAGGCGGAATGGTTGCTTCTATGTTAGTAGAAGTACCAGGAGCTTCTAAAGTTTTTAAAGGTGGTTTAATAACTTACACTAATGAAATTAAAGTAAAACTTGCTAATGTTAAATCTTCTACATTAGAAAAGTTTGGTGCTATTAGTCGTGAAACAGTAGTGGAAATGGCAACTAATACAGCTGAAAAATTTAGAACTGATATTTGTATTGCAGTTAGTGGGAATGCCGGACCACTTCCTGATGAGAATAAACCTGTAGGTTTAGTTTATGTAGGCATCTGTATTATTGATAAAATTTATGTATATGAGTTTAATGCAAAATCAACTAATAGGAATGATATCAGAATTGAAACAGTTGCTTTTATTTTTGAAGAGACTATAAAATTAATTAAGAAGATGACAAAAAACTAAATATGAGTGGAGCTATTTTAACATTATTGATTTTAATATTAATTTTAACAATTGTTTTTGGGGTAATTGTGTGTGGTTATACATTTTATTACAAAAGTTTATATTACAAAACTACACCTTATAAATGAAACTATGTTTGGATTATTCTTGCATTAGATATCATTTCATTAATTTTTGTAATCATTGGGTTTGTTTACAAAAAAGATTATGATTCATTTTTTGCTAAAAACAGTTGATTTACAGGTTTATCATTAACTTTATTTATTTTTCTATCAATCAT
Source organism: uncultured Mycoplasmatales bacterium (assembly GCA_910578525.1). Classification (GTDB taxonomy): domain Bacteria; phylum Bacillota_I; class Bacilli_A; order Mycoplasmatales; family Mycoplasmoidaceae; genus Malacoplasma_A. The sequence continues at coordinate 32,749 of CAJTRF010000006.1, forward strand.
TGTTTGTTTTATTTTTTATTTTAAAAAAGAGTTCTCTAAACCACAGAAACAAATCAAAGATTTCTATAAAGATGATTTTATAAATCAATTGTTGAAATTGAAAGAAAGTTGAATTTATTCTTCTTCTATTTCTCGTTTAGAAAATGTTCGTAGTGAAAAATTAAAAAGTGTGAAAGAAGATTACGATAGAATGATGAATTTAGAAATTCCAATAGATTTTGAAAAAACTTTGATTGAATTGGTAAAATTTGATCAAAAATACACAAGTTATTGATCAATTTCTTTCAACACTCTTAAACTTTCATATTTCTTAGAAATTGCTGCTAAATTGAAAAGTTCTGGTCATTAATTAAAAAAACGCAGCAACTAAGCTACGTTTTTTTATAAAAAATAATAATTACTTGTTGAATTCTACTTCTTTAATTTCAATGCATTGAACAGGGCATCCGCCTACACAAGCACCACAAGCAATACATTTTTCATCAGCATAAGCTTTTCCGTTGATTATTTTAATAGCACCAACTGGACATACAGCTTCACATGAACCGCATCCTACACAAGAACATTGATTTACAAATGCATTTGTTTTCTTTGCCATATTTTTCTCCTATATAACTTGTATCTTATTATACAATATACTATTTGATTTCTCTTGCTTTAAAAACTGTATGTAAGTTTTCATGAGCTAAATGACTATTAGGTTTTTCATAATAATCCCTATATAGAGCAATAATGTCAGGATTTAAATGAGATTTACGAACAGTTTTTCTTTCATCATCTGTATATAAAGATTTAGCTCTTAATTTAGCACGTTCTTCAAAACTAATTTCATTTGGATCATGAATTGGCATACCACCACCATTGACACATCCTCCTGGACATGCCATGATCTCAACGAAATCATATTTTTTTGCTCCACTCTTAATGCTTTCCAATACTGTTTGTGCATTCTTTAAACCACTAGCTACACAAACATTAATTGTTTTGCCAGCAATATTAATTGTTGCTTCTTTGATACTTTGAGTACCTCTTACAGCATTGTAATTGATTTTATCAATTGACTTACCTTCAAGAGTGTCTGCTACTGTTCTAAGCGCTGCTTCCATAACTCCACCAGTTGCTCCAAAGATAACACTAGCACCACTAGAATCTCCCATAACTTTATCAAAATTAGATTCTTTTAATTTAAGTAAATCAATCCCTTTAGATTTTAATAATTTAGCATATTCCCTTACAGTGATTGATGCATCAACATCTTTAACACCTTCAATTGCATTTTTACCTCTTAAGATTTCACCTTTTTTTGCAATGCATGGCATTACTGTTACAAAGAAAATTTTCTTAGGGTCAATATTATTTTTCTTTGCTCAATAAGTTTTAAGAGCTGCACCAAAAATTTGTTGAGGTGATTTTGTTGAAGATAAATTAGGAATAAAGTCTGGGTAAAAAGCAGTTAAATATTCTGTTCATCCAGGACAACAAGAAGTAAACATCGGCAAAACTCCACCATTTGTTAAACGATCAACAAATTCTGCAGCTTCTTCCATAATTGTTAAATCTGCACCCATATCTATGTCAAATACATGGTCAAATCCTAACATCTTTAATGATGTTACTAATTGACCTTGAACAAACTCACCAACTTTACCACTGAATTCTTCTGCAAGTGCAACTCTTACACTAGGTGCTGGTGCTACAACTGTAATTAAATCAGGATTTTTAATTGCAGCTAGCACTTCATCTACATTTGATTTTTCGGTTAATGCAGCTACAGGACAAACTAATGTACATTGACCACATCCTACACAGAAAGTATCTTTTAAAGGTTTATCTGCAGGTGTGCCTATTTGGTTATTAAATGGCATTTTTTTACATATTGCATTAACAGTTTGCATTTGTGTACACACACCATTACAACGGTTGCACAAAATACATTTACTATCATCTCTTACAATGTAAGGGTTTGATTCATCAAAATAAGTCCTTTTAGAACTTTCACTAAAAATATCATCTTCTGCTTTCATTTCTGAAGCCAAACATTGTAAAGCACAATTTGTATTTCTCTTACAACTTAAACAATTTTTGTTATGATCTTTTAAAATTTTGTTTAAGTTCATTTTTCTCATATTTAGAACAGCTTCAGTATTTGTTCTAATCTTCATACCGTCATTATTGATTCTCATAGAACATGAAGGTACAGGAACTTTGATTCCTTCTACTTCGACAACACAAACACGACATGAACTAATTATGTTGTAATTCTTTAAATAACAAAGTGTTGGAATCTTAATTCCAATCATCTTTGCAGCTTCAAGAACTGTGGTACCTTTTGGAACCATAATTTCTTGACCGTCAATAATAACTTTAACTTTTTCAATGTTTTCCATAAATATCTTCTAAACTTTAAATACATTATATTTTTAAATTTCTTATAGTATTTAATAAAATTAAATATTATGGGTAAGAAAAAGTTAAAAAGATTTTTATCACCGATGGCAATCATCTTTTTTTTACTATTAATAACTATTGTTATTTCTTGAATTTTATATTGAACATTACCAAGTAGTTGTGGTGTTCATCCAGCTGGAATACTTGAAGTGTTTACTGCACCAATTCAAGGTTTTGTTAACTCAGCAACAACATTAATTTTTTTATTATTTGTTGGTGCATACATGTATTTGTTACAAACAACTTATGCAATTGATGCATTAATTTATAAATTATTTACTAAATTAAAAAATAAAGAACTATTGTTTATCGGAATTATCTTTGTATTATTTGCAATATTAGGATCATTTCTTGGAGCATGAAGTGTAATGGCTTTGCCATTTTACTTCCTGATAATTCCTTTACTATCATCATCCGGGTATGATAAATTTACATCTTTTTTAATAGTATTTTTTGGTAGTGAAATTGGGTGCTTCGCTTCAACAATTAATCCAATTTTAGTAAGTAATGCAATTGATGCTACAAATGCAGCTGTCGGATCAGTTGTTATTGTATTTTCAGACGGAATAGTTTGAAGATTTGTTTCATTTTTTATTTTATGTACAATTGGATTAATTTTTACTCTAAACTATGCAAAAAAACATAAATCATCTGTACAAATAGTAAACAAAAATTTAATTCAAAAAAGCATTCAGAACCAAATGACAGGAAAGAAAAAAATAACATTATCAATAATGTTTTTTACTTTTATCTTTATGTTTATTTGTATGTTCCCTTGAGACAACATCACTCATATGAATGGTTTTGAAATGATTGGAAACGTCCTAGCTAAATATTTTCCATATTTAGCAGGGCAAAATTTTGATCCAGAAACAAGTAAAGTAATCTCCAATATTCCTAATATTGGGTCTTGAACATTACTTCAAATTTCTTTTTTATTTTTTGTAGCTGCTTTTGTAACTGCGCTAATAAATTGAAAAGGTGAAAAAACTTTTTGTAATGACTTTATAAATGGCACAAAAACAATGATTCCTGTAGTTTTAATTATTTCATTAGCTAGCGGAATTTCAGTAATTCTTGATGAAACTGGACTACAAAAAAATTTAATTAATTCAATTTCTCAATTTTCTAATATGAATCCAATATTGTTAATTTTTGTGATGTTTTTAGTGTTAACTATAATTTCGTTTTTTATTCCTTCAATTTCTGCTTTAACAAAAGCAATTTATCCAACACTTGGGCCATCATTAGTCACACAAAATAGTACAGTAAGTGTGTCAGGATCAATTCTTTGTAGTGCATTCGGAAACGGAATGATTCATTTATTCACACCTATATCTACTACATTAATATATGGTTTGCAAAAATGTGAAATCTCTTTTAAAGAATATTACAAAAAAATTTGAGTTATTATGCTTGTAATATTGTTTTTTTCAATTTTCCTTTTATTTACTGGAACTGCATTGCCAAAAAACATTTTTTAGTTTGTTTATTTTTATAAAAAATTAGTCATATAATAAACATACTATTTATATGTTATATAAATAGAATTGAATATAGGAGAAATATGAAAGAAAAAAAACTAATTTCGGTTGATGGTAACACTGCTGCTGCATATGTTGGTTATGCAATGAGTGAAGTTAGCTGTGTTTACCCAATCACACCTTCAACCACTATGGCTGAAGTTATTGATGAATGAGCAGCAAAAGGAAAGAAAAATCTTTTTGGTAAAACTGTTTCTGTAGCAGAAATGCAATCAGAGGCTGGTGCTGCTGGTGCTGTTCATGGTAGTTTAGCTGTCGGTGCTTTAACTACTACTTATACAGCAAGTCAAGGATTATTATTAATGATCCCTAACATGTATAAAATCGCTGGTGAATTATTACCTGCAGTTTTCCATGTCTCTGCAAGAACTGTTGCAGCTCAAGCAATTAACATCTTTGGTGAACATTCAGATGTTATGGCTTGTAGACAAACAGGTTTTTGTATGTTAGCTTCTAACAACGTTCAAGAAGCAATGGATATGGCTTTAGTTGCGCATGTATCTGCTTTAAAAGCATCATTACCATTCTTGCATTTCTTTGATGGTTTTAGAACATCACATGAAATTTCTAAGATTGAAGAAATTCCATATGAAATTATGGAACAAATGCTTCCTAAAGAAGAAATTGCTAAGTTTAAAGCTAATGCACACAACCCTGAACACCCTAAATTAACAGGTAGTGCTCAAAACCCTGATACATTTATGCAAAACAGAGAAGCATGCAATGTATATTACAACAAAGTTTATGATATTGTTAAGGAAACAATGGATGAACTTGCTCAAAAAACAGGACGTGAATATAAACCTTTTATGTATTATGGAGCAAAAGATGCTACAGATGTAATCGTTACAATGGCAAGTAGTTGTGATGTAGTACAAGAAACTATTGATTACTTAAATGCTAATGGTGGAAAATATGGTTTAGTAAAAGTTCACTTATACCGTCCATTCAATACTAAAGCTTTTGGTGAAGCACTTCCAAAAACTGTTAAGAGAATTTCTATTTTAGATAAAACAAAAGAACAAGGTTCTATTGGTGAACCATTATATTTAGATGTAGTTGCTGCATTAAATGATTGTGGTTTAGAAAAAATCGAAACATTTGGTGGTAGATACGGTTTAGGTGGTAAGGATTTCATTCCTGCTCATGTAGTTAGTGTTTTTGAAAATATGCAAGCATCTAACCCTATTAAACACTTTACTGTTGGTATTACTGATGATGTTTCAAAAATATCTTTACCAGCGCCAAAGAACTTTAAAGGATTAGAAAATAAATACTTTGAATGTCAATTCTGAGGATTAGGATCAGATGGTACTATTTCTGCTAATAAGAGCAGTATTAAAATTATTGGTGAAACTACTAACAAATATATTCAAGGTTACTTTGAATATGACTCAAAGAAATCAGGTGGTTTAACAATTTCTCACTTACGTACTTCTGATACTCCAATTTTAAGTAGTTACTTTGTATATGATGCAAACTTCATAGCAGTTCATAATTACACATTTGTTAAAAAATACGATGTTTTAGCTGGTTTAAAGAAAAATGGTACAGTTTTATTGAACACATCATTATCTGAAGAAGAATTAGCAAAAGATTTACCAGAAAATTTCAAGAAACATTTAAAAGATACTGGTTCAAAACTTTACATTATTCCTGCTATGAAAGTTGCTCAAGCAGCTGGATTAAAAAACAGAATCAATACAATCATGCAATCATGTTTCTTCAAAATTACTGGAATCATTGATTACAAAATTGCTGAAAAAGAAATGAAAGACTTTGCAATTAAGTCTTATAGCAAAAAAGGTGAAGCAATTGTTCAAAGCAACATGAAAGCAATTGATGCTGCAACAAACGATTTAATTGAAGTGAATGTTGATAAAATTATTAACACACCAACCGTTAAAAAAGAAACAGACAAAATTACCTCTAAATACTTCCAAGAATTCATTTCTCTTATTGAAAAAAGACATGGTAATGAAATGCCTGTATCATGCTTTGCAGTAGATGGAGCAATTCCAACTGGTACATCTAAATTTGAAAAGAGAGGAATCAGTCAATGTGTTCCTAAATGAAACAGTGAAAAATGTATTCAATGTGGTCAATGTGTATTAGTTTGTCCACACGCTGCAGTTAGAAGTAAATTATTAACTGATGAACAAGTTAAAAATGCTCCAGAAGGATTTACTACTAAACAAGCAATAGGTGTAAACAACGCACAATTTAGAGTTGAAGTAAGCTCTCTAGACTGTACTGGTTGTGAAAATTGTTCACGTGTTTGTCCAGTTCATGCATTAGAAATGACTTCTGATAAATCTGTATTTGAACAAGAAGCAAAGAATTGAAAATATTTTACAAGCTTAAAGAATGAAATTAAAAACCCATTCAACAAAGCAACTGTAAAAGGTATTCAATTTGAACAACCATACTTTGAATTTAGTGGTGCTTGTACAGGATGTGGTGAAACTCCATATATCAAATTAGTTACTCAATTATTTGGTGACGAAATGATCATTGCTAACGCAACTGGATGTTCTTCTATTTATAGTAGTAGTTCACCTACATGTCCATATACTACAAACGAAAACAACGAAGGTCCTACATGAGCTAATAGTTTATTTGAAGACAATGCTGAATTTGGTTTCGGTATGAGAATTGCTGCCGACTACCGTCGTAATCAGGCTTTAGATAGTTTAAAAGATTTAGAAAATAAAGCAATTTCTTCAAACCTAAAAACAGCAATTAATGAATTAATTAATGCATGAGATGATAGATTACTTTCTAAAGAAAAAGGTAAATTAGTTGAAGGCATGTTAAGAGCAGAAGTTGAATCAAACAAAACTTTAGCTTCTGAAATCAACAAAACATTAGCTTATGCTGATTTGTTTGCTAAGAAATCTGTCTGAATCTTTGGTGGAGACGGATGAGCTTATGACATTGGTTTCGGAGGTTTAGATCACGTAATTGCTTCTGGTCAAAATGTTAACATTTTAGTATTAGATACTGAAGTATATTCAAACACTGGTGGTCAATCATCTAAATCTACTCCATTAGGAAGTATTGCTAAATTAGCTGCTAATGGAAAACAAACTAGAAAGAAAAATTTAGCTGCTATTGCAATGAGCTACAAAGATGTATATGTTGCCCAAGTTTCTATGGGTGCAAATCAAGCTCAAGTTGTTAGAGCAATTTCCGAAGCTGAATCTTACAACGGTCCAAGTATTATTATCGCTTATGCTCCATGTATTAACCATGGTATTGACATGGGTGGTGCTCAAGCTGAAATGAAGAAAGCTGTTGATTCTGGTTACTGATCATTATTTAGATATGATCCGCGTAACAAAGAAAACCCATTAACAATTGATAGTAAAGATCCAACAATTGATTACAAAGAATTTGTTAAGGGTGAAAACAGATACGCTAGATTATTCAAAGCAAACCCTGAAGCTGCTGAAAAGATTTTTGATGAAGCAAAAATTCATGCTGCTGAAAGACTTGAAACAATCAAGTTAATGGGAAAAGCTAAGTAATTTTGCCAAAAAAATTCTTACATTTAAAAGCACGTGAAAAACATGTGCTTTTTTTTATACATTAGATTGTAAAAGTTAATTTACACCACTTACAAGTATAGCATAATCGTTTGGAGT
>CAJTRF010000007.1 GCA_910578525.1 uncultured Mycoplasmatales bacterium
ATAATATTTCTATTTCTTCAACAGGAAGTATATTAATTAAAACTAATTTATTATTTAATATTATTTCAAAAATAAATGAAGATAAAATTACATTTGACTTAGTTGATAATTCTATTATTCATATATCTACTAATAAATTCACATTAGATCTAAATGTATTAGAAAGTTATAGCTATCCAGTGATTAATTTTTCCTTCGAAAATAAAAATAAAATTACTATTAATAAAAAATTATTTAATAAAATTACTAATAAAACTTCATTAACTGTTTTAGAAAGTTCTGATCAAACTAATATTTTTACAGGTATTAATTTAAATTCAAGTAGATTAGATAATAAAATTGAAGTATTATCAACAGATTCTTACCATTTAAGTTATTTACAAGAAGATTTTACTAATGATAAATTCGATATCACTCTTTCTTTAAAAGTTGTTAAATTAATTAATTCTCTTTTAAAAGAAAGTAAAAGTGACTGTAATTTCTATTTAGATCAAAATAATATTTTATTTGAAATTAATGACACAATTATTTCTACAAGATTATTAGATGGTAAATATCATTCATCTCCATATAAAATTTTACAAAATACTTATCCTTATAGTTTTATAACTTCTAAAAAAGAAATGATAGATTCAATTAATAGAGGATTGGTATTACTTTCATCTGATAATTCTAAAAAACCAACTGTTCAAATAATTATTAATAATAAAGAATTAAATTTAAATTTTAAATCAATTGAATTAGGTAGTTGTTACGAAAAAATAAACATTGATGGTTATAAAGGAAATAATATTCAAATCATTTTAAATATTAAATATTTATTAGATTTATTAAGAGAAATTGAAACAGACAAAATTGAATTTCATTTTATAAATGAACGAGGTCCAATTTTAATAAAAGAAGTTAATGATAAAAATTTTATTACATTAATTTCACCTTGTGGTAATAATTAAAAAAAAGAGTGGATTCCACTCTTTTTTTTAATTTATTGGCAGGGGTTGTAAGAATCGAACTCACATTAAAAGTTTTGGAGACTTTGGTTTTGCCATTAAACTAAACCCCTATTTTTCTCTAATAAATACCCTTTTTAGTTTAATTGGTTTATTTGTTTGATCATTAAATTCAATAATAATTCCATTTAATTGATATTTAGAAGTATCTTCTAATAATCTAAATCTTTGAGATTGACCTCTAAACATATTGATAATAGTTTCTGGATTAGCTCCAATAACACCTTCAGATGGTCCGGTCATACCAGTATCTGTTATATAAGCTGTGTTTTTGTAAATTCTTTCATCTGCGCTTTGAATATGTGTATGTGTACCTAAAATAGCACTAACCTTACCTGCAAAATTTTGTAGAAATGCATTTTTTTCACTTGTAGTTTCTGTGTGAAAATCTATAACATGAATATCAGAATTATCTGTAGATAATAACTTTTCTAATTCAATAAATGGATTTGTTTGAATATCATGACAATATACTGTAGACCCTAGTAAATTTGTAATTCTAATATTTTTATTATTATGAATAAATGTGGTAGTTCCACTACCTCATGTGTAATATGGAGATTCTAATTTTAAATTTAGAGGTCTTATAGTGTTTTTATTCTTTAATACTTCTTTAATTTCTTCTAAATAATAAGTATGATTTCCGAAAGTAAAATAATTTACTCCATAACCACATAATAATTTATAGTCCGCTAGAGATAATGATCTTCCTTTAGTACAATTTTCAGCATTAGCAATAACAATATCAATATTATTCTCTTGTTTTAAAACTGGCAATTCATTCTTGATTGCTTGTTTCCCTTTTTCTCCAAATATATCACCAATAAATAAGATTTTCATTTTTATTACTCTGTAATAATTTTATCTAATTTAATATCTTTTTCAGTTAATAAAATTTCTTGAGTTTGTTGAAATTGATAAGCTATACCAACTGTTGGTATAGGATTAAATTTTAAAAAATTGTTGTATCAATTTAATCCATATCCCATTCTATATTTTTCTTTATTAAAACCAATCATAGGAACAATAATTAACTGAATGTTTGCAGGATAAACAACATTATTATGCTTTGTTTGTTTCATTGAATGTCAACATTCGAATTCAAAATCAGTTGAAGTAATTTCTGTGAAGTACATTGAATTATCTTTAATTTTTGGTATACAAACACGGTATTTATGTTTTAATAATCATTTGATTGGTTCGATAGTATCTACTTCATTTTCAATCGGTCAATACATCCCAATAAATTTATCATTTTTGCATTTTTCAAATTCTTTAATAAGTAGATTAAAAATTTTTCTATCTAATATTTTCTTTTCATCATTAGATAATTTTCATCTTTTTCTTAATAATTCTGTTCTTATTTCTTTATTAGTTCTAATCATATTAATTCTTTATTCTTTTGATGCTCTTATGGTTTTTCATTAATGTTTTTATACCATATGGAGCTTTAAATGCAACAGTTAAATAATCTTTTTCAACATTTGTCACTACTCCTTGGCCAAATGTAGTGTGAGAAATTACATCTCCAATGACAAAATCAATGTTTTTTTGTTCGTACATATTTGAAAAATCATTGATTTGTTTTTTAGAATCATATCAATCCAAATCTGCACTACTAATAGATTTAAATTCTTGCTCAATCTTTATCATATTTTCATATCCAATTTCTTTTAGAAACATTGATGGACCTGTAGCTCCAGAAAAAGTGTATCCTTCTGAACATGTAATATATAGTTGTTGTCTTGCTCTTGTCATGGCAACATAAGCTATTCTTCTTTCTTCTTGATAATCTGTTGATTTAGCTGGTGGAAATATATTATTTGAAAAACCTACTAAAAATACAATTGGAAATTCTAATCCTTTAGCAACATGCACTGTCATTAATGAAACAAAATTTTCTTTTAAATTATTTTGTTCAGAAGTATCAGTATACAAACTAATTTCATCTAAATAACTTTCAATTGTAAGTTCTTTTGAACACTCCATAATTTTAATTGAATTTATTAATTCGTTAATATTTTCTCTTTTATCTTCTAAATCTAAAGATTTAAGGTATTCATCATAATTGGTTAATTCAATAATTTTCTTTAAGGCTTCAGATACAGGTTTGTCTTTTATTTCTTTTCTTAATTTAATAATTGTTTGATAAAATTTGTTACATTTTTTTCAATTTCAATCTTGATCTTGTAAATTTAAACAATTAAAAAAACACAAACCAGTTTTAGCTGAATAATTATCAATTTTGCTAATTGTTGTTTCACCAATACCGCGTCCAGGCACATTGATAATTCTTTTTAAGGATATTTCATCTTGTCCTACCATTAATTTTAAATAAGCGATTAGGTCTTTAATTTCTTTTCTTTGGTAGAATCTAATACCACCAAATATCTTGTAAGGAATATTATTGATCATTAATGCATCTTCACAAAATCTTGATAAATAATTACTTCTATACAAAATTGCAATATCAGAATATTTAGCACCATTTTTAACAAGTTCAATTATATTTTTACTTACAAATTCACCTTCATCTTGTTGACTATCTCCATGAAAATAACTAATTAACTCTCCTTGTTCGTTATTTGTAATTAAATTTTTCTTGATACGATCAAAGTTGTTAGAAATTAATTTATTTGATCCATTAAGAATGTTTTTAGTTGAACGATAATTAGTATCTAAAATAACTAATTTAGATTCAGGAAATTGTTCTCTAAAATCTTTGAATATTCATTCATATGCACCACGTCACTTATAAATTGATTGATCAGGATCACCGACTACAAAAATATTCTTATGTTTTTGGTCAATTAACATTCTTAAAATATTAAATTGAATTTCATTAGTATCTTGAAACTCATCTACCAATATGTAAGAAAATCTATTTTGTCATTTATTTCTTATTTCTTTATTAGCAAATAAAAGTTTATTAGTGTAAATTAACAAATCATTAAAATCAAGTAAATTATTTGTTATTAACTTTCTTTGATATTCAGTAAAAATTAGTCTAATAGCTTTTACTTCTTCAGGTACATATATGTATGCTGTTTTCATTAAAGCGGCTAACTGTGTGAAATTATTAATGTCAATATTTCCAAATTTTATTACTTCAATTAATTGAAGAGCTTTTTTTGGTTTAATAGTTGAGCAAATTTCTTTAGTTACTTTAAATTGTTTGTAGATTTCTTTAATTAAAGACATTTGGTCTTCATCGTCTATAATGCCAAAGTTTCTACTTCTATTCAAATGTTCGATATCTTCTTTAAGAATTCTTAAACAAATTGAGTGATATGTACCAATTCATGAAAGTCTTGTATTTTTAACTAAGGCATTTACACGTTGTTTCATTTCATTAGCAGCTTTATTTGTAAATGTAATTGCTAGAATAGAGTCTGGGTTAAACGAATTGTTTTCAATTAAATATGCAATTCTAGTTGTTAAAACTCTTGTTTTGCCTGTTCCTGCACCTGCTACAACAATTACAGGTCCATTACCTATAGTAACAGCTTTTTTTTGATTTTCATTTAGATTAGAAAGATCAAGCATATTATTCTTCGCTTATTTCTCCTAAATCAATTGATTCTACTTCTCCTGGTAATTTGTAATTCTTAGTAGAAGCCTTTATTTTAGCATTAGTTTTGCTATTAGCTGTATCACTTTTTGTATTAAGTTTAATAGTAACAGTGTCACTAACAATATCTTGTAGACATCTTTTTTTGTTTCTTAGAAACATCCATAAAATACATACAAATAACATAATGCCTGAGACATAATATAATGCTTCAAATACTACAGTAGCATCAGAAAAAGCATTGTGTTCACCTTGTACCATTGCTTTAAGCAATAAGCCAGCATTAGTATCCCCTAGTGAAACTAATGTTGTTCCTAAAATTAACGAGATAACAGCAAATGATTCAGATAAAAAAATCTCTCTCTTAATTAATCCGATAAATTTTGTATCAAAAATATGAGTGTTGACAACACATATTTTACAAATTCAGCAGCCAATTGTTTTACCACTTCAAATAAATGGCAAACAAACGAAATAGCCAAAGATTAAAGTACATGAAAACAAAGAGAAAATAAAGTATTTTCATGCAGGTGTGTTCTCAAAAAAATTTTTGTCATGCAAAAAATCGTTATTACCAATAGCGAACACAACAAACAACAATAAAAATAGGACTAAAAATAAAAACAATAAATCAAAAATACGAGCAAAAAGTCTTGTTCATGCTGGTGCTAAAAAATATCTAGTTTTATTATTAGTCTGTTTTGATATATTCATTATTTAAAGAAATCGTGGATATATATCAATCTGAATTTAAAATCTTTAAAGTATTTATTTAAATTTTTAGTTTGTTTAAACAAGTTGTTTGTAATAACAGGATTATCTCTTCAATTAGGAATATATTTTGTTAATCAAATATTTGATGTGTGTAGAGCTTTACCAATAATCTTAGATGAAAAATAAGATGTTGGTTTTCAATAAGATTGATGTATCTTGTATAAGAACGAGTAAAGAATTGAATAGATAATCATGTATTCAAAATAATTATTATTGTCTTTATTATTTTTTAAAAAATTAAAGTTGTCTTTATTTTCAATTAAATAAGTTGATTGTTCAAAGATATTGTATAAGTTGTAAGAAAATTTCTTGTTATCAGCAAATGTAACTAAATTAGGATTGTTGTATCAAACAACTTGTTTCATACAATCTACACATTTCAATAAATGAGTTAAAGGATAGTATTTAAATAATTCAAAATGAATCTTATTTTTTCTTAAAAATTTAACATTATAAATTTTGTTTTTAATTGATGGAGTTAATACAGAAAATAAATCTAACCCTACTTTATTAAAAGTTTTTGTTGAAATTTTGTTTTCTTTATTATTTAAAATAATAAAGTCGCAGTCTTTATTTTTTTCAATTAAATTTAAAACATTTTTGACAAAATCTTTGTGTATAGTAACATTACTACCTAGGTAATAAACGTAGTCACCTCGTGCTAGCTCTAATCCTGTATTAAAAGATCATGAGTGACCAATTTTTTGGTTGGTAGAAATAAATTTAAAATTTTTAATTTTATCAAATTTAAATTTCAATACTTCATTTACAACATTATTGTTTGGGTCATCATAAACAAAAATTAACTCAAAATTTTTATTAGTTTGATTAAAGATAGAGTTTATAGATTTTTCTAGCGTTTCTCAGTTACTATTAACGTGATATATAAAAGATAATTTCATTATTAATTTTTATTATTTTTGTCTGGCTTTGTTTCAGTGTTTTCTTTTGGTTTTTCAGTATCACCAAATATTTCATTAAAATCTTCTGGATTTATTCCCATGTCTCCTAAACTTTGAGAAAGTTTTTGAATACTTTCTTTTAATTTTTCAGACATTTTTTCCATTTTACCTGCATTTTGGATTTGAGAAGTAATAACGGTTGCAAGAAACTCTTCAATATTATTGAATTTTTTCATAGATCCTAATGGACTATTATTGTTTTTTTCCATTATTTCTTTAATTTTTGCAACAATTTCGTCTTCTAATTCTAGAGTGATTTTAGACTTTCCCATACTATATTATTTATAAAAGTTATTATATATATAATAACTAATATTATGTTAGATATAAATTTATTGAGAAATAATTTTAATGAAACAGCAGAGAAGGTTAGAAGTAGAGGAAAAAAATACGAACAACTTGATAGTTTTAACAACTTAGATAAATCTTGAAGAGAAATTTCTACAAAGATTCAAAATATCAATGCAAATACTAATAAAATTTCTAAAGAAATTGGTTTATTAATTGCTAAAGGAGACAAAGATGGTGCTGAGCAATTAAAACAATCTGTCAAACAATCTAAACAAGAATTAGAAGAGTTAAATGCTAAAAAAGAAAAACTAGAAGTTGAATTAAATGATATTTTATATTCTATACCTAACATTCCTGATAAAACAGTTCCTATTGGAGCGGATGAAAATGAAAATAAAGAAATTAAAAGATTTTCATCTCCCACTAATTTTGATTTTCAACCCAAACCACATTGAGAATTAGCAGAAAGCTTGGGTTTGATTGACTTTGAAAGAGGAGTTAAAGTTTGCGGGTCAAGATACATTTTGTACAAAGGTTTAGGTGCTAAATTAATTAGAGCACTTCAATGATACACTCTTGATATGAATATCAAGGCCGGTTTCCAAGAACTTTTACCACCAGTTGTAGTTAAAAGAGAATCATTAATTGGTACAGGTCAACTACCTAAATTTGAAGAAGATTTATATAAATTAAATTCTGGAGATTATTTATCACCAACAGGCGAAGTTCAATTGACTAACTATTTCCGTGATGAAATTTTAGATGAAAGTAAACTTCCTTATCATTTTACAACTGATACTTGTTGTTTCAGAAGTGAAGCAGGAAGTGCTGGGAAAGACACTCGTGGGGTTATTAGACAACATCAATTTTATAAAACAGAAATGGTTAAAATTACTAAACAAGAAAATTCATTTGATGAATTAGAACACATGACTAGTCAAGCAGAAAAGATTCTTGAATCATTGAATTTACCTCACAGAAGAATAGTTCTATGTACAGGGGATATGGGTTTTAGTTCTTCTAAAACATACGACATTGAAGTATGATTACCATCATACAATTCATTTAAAGAAATTTCTTCATGTTCTAACTGTTTAGATTTTCAAGCTAGAAATTTAAAACTAAGATATAAAGATAAAGATGGTCAAACTAAATATTGCCATACACTAAATGGATCAGGTTTAGCGATTGACCGTTTATGAGCAGCTGTTGTTGAAAATTATCAACAAGTTGATGGTTCAATTTTAATTCCTGAACCATTAAGAAAATATTTTGATGGAGAAAAATACATTAAATAATGTCTAAGAAGGGTATATTCATTACTTTTGAAGGCCCAGACGGTTGTGGTAAGACCACAATCATTAATTTAATATATCAAGATTTACAAAAGAAGTTTGGTCAAGAAAATGTAGTGTTAACAAGAGAACCTGGTGGTAAGAATAACATTATTGCTGAAGATATTAGGAATATTTTATTAAATAAAATAAATTACAAAATTTCTGATCGCACAGAAGCTTTGTTGTTTGCAGCCTCTCGCGCTCAACATGTAAAAGATTTTATTATTCCTAATCTAGAATCTGGGAAAATAATTCTTTGTGATCGTTACATTGATTCATCATTAGTTTATCAAGGATATGCTAGAAATATTGGCATGGAAAACATTTGAGAAATTAATAAATTTGCTATTTTAAATACTATGCCTGATTTTACAATTTTATTAATGATTGAACCAGAAAAAGGATTGGCAAGAATTCAAGCTAACAAAAACAGAGATGTTAATAGATTAGATCGTGAAACTCTTGATATGCATAAAAAAGTGTATGAAGGTTACAAAATAATTGCTCAAAAATATAGTGATAGAATTATTGCTATAAATGCAGAAAATAATATTGATAAAGTTCATCAAGACACTTTAGAAGTTGTTCTTAAAAGAATAGGAGATAGATAATGTTTGATGATTTTATCCAATCTCATATAAAACCACACGCTGTGATATTTTGTGTCACAACAAAAGCAGATATTGATTCTTTACTTAAAGAATATATTAAGTCGATTGTATTAAATAATTTATCAGAAGAAGATAAACAAGTTTATAGTAAAAAAATTGACTCATGACAATATTGCGATATTATTCAGATTAATGGTTTTCAAGAAGCTATAAAAAAAGAAGATATTTTAAACATTAAAAATTCTTTTTCATATACAGGTGTGGAAAAAACAAACCAAAAGTTCTATGTAATTTATGGTGTTGAGAATATTACTGCACAAGCCGCAAACTCATTACTTAAATTTTTAGAAGAACCTCCTAAAAATACATATGCAATTTTTGTTACAAAATCTCCTAATTCAATTCTTGAAACGATTAAAAGTCGATGTCAATTGTATTATGTCCATCCATCTGAAAACAAATTTAATAATGTTATCAATAAATATAAGATTAAAGATGACAAATTAATTAAAGCATGCGAAACATATTGCTTAATTAATGAATTAGATTTAGATTTACAAAACAAAGAATTACAAGAGAATTATGAATTTGTTTCTAACTTATCTGAATGTGAATCTAATCTTAAATTAACGAAAGACATGTGTGATGAATTTAAAAAATTTTCATACAGTAAGATTAACAAAATTTTATTAATTTTGATTAAGTTTTATCCAAATATGGTTATTGAATTAAACAAATTACAAAACTTAGTTAAATTTAATCCTAATAAAGTTTTATTTTTTAATAAAATATTAAATACCATCAAATAATGAAAACAATTGTAGCTTTATCGACACCAAATTTTAAATCAGCAATACATATTATCAGGGTTTCTGGTGATAAAGCTTTTGAGTGTTTACAAAAGATTTGTAAGCCTAGAATTGAAAAGAAAGGTTATACAATTCAAAAAGTTGATATTTATAACGGGAAACAAAAAATTGATGAAGTATTACTTAATAAATTTGTTTGTCCAAAATCTTATACAGGAGAAGATTTAATTGAAATTAACTGTCATGGTAGTTTATATGTGGTTAATAAAATTATTGATTCTTTAATTAAATCAGGATGTTCATTAGCTAAAAGAGGTGAATTTACTAAACGTGCTTTCTTAAATGGTAAAATCTCTTTAATTCAGTCTGAAGCCATTAATAATTTAATTAATTCATCAAGTGATTTAGCAATTGATGTTGCTCTTAATGGATTAAGTGATAAAACTAATAAAGTTTTAAAAAAGACAAGAGATGAAATATTTAAAATTTTAGGTCAAGTTGAAGTGTCAATTGATTACCCAGAATATGATTCTACTCCTGATATATCTAAAGAACAAATTAATAAAATTTTTAATGATTCAATTAAAACATTTCAAAGAATTATTTTTGATTCATCTAATGTTTTAAACATTAAAGACGGTATAAAAGTAGCAATTGTTGGTAAACCTAATGTAGGAAAATCATCTTTATTAAATGCTTTGTTAAAAGAAGACAAAGCAATAGTTACAAATATTCCAGGAACTACAAGAGACGCAATTGAATCTTCATGCATTATTAATGGAATAAAATATATTTTTGTTGATACAGCAGGTATTAGAAACACAAAGAGTAAAATTGAATCTATTGGTATTAAAAAATCAAAAGATTCAATTAATAAAGCAGATCTTGTAATACTTGTTTTAGATAATTCTAAGTTATTAGATAAACAAGATAAACAACTATTAAAACTTGTTTCCAAGAAACAAAACATAACTGTATTAAATAAAACTGATGTTGCTAACAAAAACAAAATTAATGGAATTAAAATATCGGCAAAGAAAAAACAAATTAATGAATTAATTGAATATTTATCTTCTTATAAAAACATCAATACATTAGATCTTACAAGTAAGATTCTTCTTCAATCACAAGAATCAGTTGCTTTACTTTCTAAAGCACTAAATCATTTGATGAATGCTAAACAAATATATGATGAAGACATTAATACAGAATTATTAACTACTGATTTAAAAGAATGTATTGATATTCTTGTGACTATTTTGGGTCTTTCAAATGATTTATCATTTGTTGATGAATTATTTAATAAATTTTGTGTAGGTAAATAATATGAAGTTTTATGATACTCATTGCCATTTGTGCTGTTCACCATTATTAGAAAAAGCAAATGAAATAATAACTGAATGTGATAAACAAGAAGTTATTCTGAACAATGTCGGTGTTGATCTTGAAACTTCTAGAATTTGTGTTCAGCAAGCAAACAAATATAAGAATTGTTATGCAATAATTGGTATTCATCCGTCTGATGTTAATGATACAGACGAAGAGGTCGAAGAAATTGAATCATTAGCTAAATCAAATAAAGTGGTAGGCATTGGTGAAACTGGATTAGACTATCACTTCACTTCATATGATAGAGAAAAACAAATTAAATCTTTTATCAATCATATTAATTTAGCAAAAAAACTTAATCTTCCATTAATAGTTCACACAAGAGACGCAATGGAAGACACGTTTGATATATTAAAAAAATATGCATGTGGTTTAAAAGTTTTAATTCATTGTTTTACTGGCAACAAACAAGATTTATTAAATTATTTATCGATTGGTTGTTATATTTCAATATCGGGAATCATTACCTTTAAAAAGAGTGATGAACTAAGACAATTACTTCACTTAATACCAATTAATAAATTATTAATTGAAACCGATTCACCATATTTAGCTCCTGCTCCATACAGAGGTCAAGATTGTATGCCTTACTATGTAAAACAAACATTTATAGCAATTCAAAAAGAATTAAATATTCCAGAG
The DNA here is from genome assembly GCA_910578525.1 of uncultured Mycoplasmatales bacterium. GTDB lineage: Bacteria > Bacillota_I > Bacilli_A > Mycoplasmatales > Mycoplasmoidaceae > Malacoplasma_A. The sequence goes on from CAJTRF010000007.1 coordinate 11,397, forward strand.
GAAGAATTAAAAATAACAATACTTAACAACTCTATTAATTTTTTTAATTTAAAATAATTATTTTTTAATTTGTTCTTGAAGATCAATCATTAAATCTCTTAAATAAGCTGCACGTTCATATTCTTGATTTTTTGCAGCTTCCAACATTTCTTTCTTTAATACATTAATAGCTTTAGTTGCCTTTTCAGTATTAGGTTTATTTCTAGCATGGAAAATAGCTTCCACAGCTTTTTGATCATCTTTAGATTTAAGATCCTCAAAGATTGGTTTAACAATTGTTTTTGGGATAATATGATGCTTTTTATTAAACTCTTCTTGAATTTTTCTACGTCTGTTAGTTTCATCAATTGCAATTCTCATAGCATCTGTTGTTGTATCAGCATATAGAATTACTCTACCATTAGCATTTCTTGCTGCACGACCAAATGTTTGCAGAAGTGCTTTTTCATTTCTAAAAAAACCAGGTTTATCTGCATCGACAATAGCAACTAATGATACTTCAGGAACATCTAAACCTTCACGTAGTAAGTTAATTCCTACTAATACATCATATTTACCACGTCTTAAATCATTAATGATCTTAGCACGATCTAAAGTTTTTAATTCGTTATGCAAATATGCAACTTTAAACTTTTGCTTTTGTAAATATTCAGTAAGACTTTCTGCCATCTTAATAGTTAAGACAGTAATAAAAGTTCTTTCTTTTTTCTTAACTTGTTTTTGTAGTTCTACAACTAAATCATCTATTTGATATTTAGATGAATGAATTTCAATTTTAGGATCTAATAGACCTGTAGGTCTAACAATTTGTTCGACTACACAATTATGAGATTGTTCAATTTCATAGTCATTAGGAGTAGCGGACACATAAATAACATTATCTAGTTTATCATTAAACTCCTTAAAATTTAAGGGTCTATTATCTAATGCAGATGGCAATCTAAAACCATATTTAACTAGTGTTTTTTTTCTAGATCTATCAGTGTTATACATACCGCGAACCTGTGGGATAGTCATGTGAGATTCATCTACAACTAATAATCAATCATTTTTAAAATAATCAAATAAAGTATAAGGGGTTTGACCTTCTTTTCTTAATTCAAGGTGTCTTGAATAATTTTCAATACCAGGACAATATCCTAATTCTTGAATAGATTCTACATCTCTTAAAGTTCTTTCATGAATTCTTTGAGCTTCAAGTAATTTATTTTCTAATCTAAATTTCTTTTCAGTTTCAACTAATTCATCTTTGATTCTTTTAACTGATTCTTCCATACGATCATGGTTCATGATGTATTCATTAGCTGGAGCAATAACGCAGATTTTTAGTTTTTCTATAACGGTTCCAGTTAAAACATCTATCTTTGCAATATCTTCAATTTGGTCCCCAAAGAATGAAATTCTTAAATAATAGTTATCAGCATAACCTGGTGCTATTTCTATTACATCTCCTTTTTTTCTAAATGTACCAGGAGACAAATCAATATTATTTCTATGATATTGTAACCTTACAAGATCATAAGTGAATTGTTTCATGTTCATCTGTTGATCTTTAGTAAGAATTATTCTAAAAACATTAAAATCTTCAGGAGCTACTGATGCATAAATAGATGCAACAGAAGCGACTACTATAACTCTTTTTTCAGTAGCTAAAGAATTGATTGTAGAAAGCCTTAACATTTCAATTTCTTGATTTTGTTGAGCAGATTTTTCAATATATGTATCAGTTCTAGGGATATAAGCTTCAGGCTGATAAAAATCAAAATATGAAACAAAGTATTCTACTTTGTTGTCTTTAAATAACTCTTTAAATTCAGAATATAGTTGAGCTGCCAATGTCTTGTTATGAACAATAACCAAAGTATTTTTTTGTGTATTTTTGATAACATTAGCAATAGTAAAAGTTTTACCAGTACCAGTTGCTCCTAATAACACCTGAGATTTAATTCCTTTTTTAATGTTATTAGTAAGTTGTTTAATGGCGTTTGGTTGATCACCTTTTGGAGTTTTATCTGTAGTAAGTTTAAAACTATCCATATCTATATAATAATATTACTATATTATGATTCCAAAGATTTCAATATTAATTGCATCATATAATGCTGAGAAAACAATTAGAAGAACTTTGGATAGTGCAATTAATCAGACTTTTAAAAATATTGAGATTGTTTGTGTCAATGATTATAGCAGTGATGACACTGCTAAAATTATTAAAGAATATATAAAAAAAGATAGCAGAGTTAAATTAATTAATAATAAGATTAACTTAGGAATTTCTATGAATAGAAATGTTCTCATCAAAAACAGCAGAGGAGAATATTTTACATTTTTAGATGATGATGATGAACTAGATTTAAAAATTTGCGAAGAATTTGTTAAAAGAGCAAATGGTAGTGGAATTAAATGTGATGTAGCACCATTCAAATCTATGGTTCGTTTTGGTTCGAAAGGTAATATTCAGTTTCATAACATTTGTTCAAATAACTTTAATAGAAACACTACTCCTATTACATTTACTGAAAAAAATCTATTTGTTCCATGAGGATATTTTATTAATAGAAAATATTTTCTATCTTTAAAGAAAACTTTTTGTCCATACGCCCGTACTTGTGAAGATTTAGGATTTATGCCTTATATTGTCTTGTGTGCTAAAAAATTTATGCCAATTCCTAAAATAGGTTATTACTATTACAAAGTAAATACTGGTAAATTATCATCAATTAAAAAAGGTAAGATTGATACTCTTAGAGACATGCTGTTACAAGTAGATTATTTATTAGACTTATCTAAGAAAAAAGGCTTCTTAAAAGATGATAAAAAATTAAGAGCAATATTTTCTGCAATATCTATTGGTGCTGGTTCTTTTATTTCAAAATATAAAATTAAATTTAATAACAAACAAACAAAAATACAAAAACAAAAAATTAAATATGAATATATGCAAATGTTACATATTAAATATGACATTCCTTTAGATATTTACCACAACTCTTGATGAAAAAAATTTGAAACAATACCACAAACGTTTTCTTATTGAAGACAAACAAAAAGTATAAAACAAACAAAGAAGTAATTATTTTGATTGCTTCTTTTTTTGTTCATTCATTTTCTTTAATAATTCTTGTTTTGCATCACCTTTATGTTTGTCAGTAGGCAATTTAGGGTTGGTATTAATCTTGAGATCAGGTTTACTATTGAAAACTTCTTCAATTTTGATATCATCAACTTTTGGATTTTCAACTAAAGCCTCAGAAGTTAAATTTAGTTTTGGAAGAATCTTTTCTAATTCTTTTCTTAATTCTTCATTTACTTTAGGAATAAAGATTCTGTGTAATGAAACAATTACTTGGTGAGCAATATTCTTTTTCATTTCGTTAAAGTTTCAATCTGCTTCTTCAACGTAAATATTTAATGGTGAACGTTGTTCTAAAGAACGCAATTGAACACCTTCACGAATTTTAATAATTCTGTCTAGGTGACTAGTTCATTGATAGTCTAAACATTGAATCATTAAATCTCTTAGAATGTTTTGAGCAGCTTCTGGTTTTAATAATTTAATTCTATTTTGAACGCTTAATCAAAGAATTTCAAAAATGATTTTTTCACCTTGCTCAATTGTTTTGTTTTCAAAAAAGTGATAAGTAATAATAGGAGCATTAAATATACTTTTATTAATTACTTCAGCAACTTTATTAGCATTAATGTGTACTTCATTATCAGGATTTTTAAACATTCTAGCTAAATCGTGTGCCACAACCTTAACCATTCCCTTAAGAATATCTGAATTTTCTTTTCCTAAAAGAATTTGGTTACGTTGTGTATAAACCAATTCTCTTTGGTTAGTTAAAACACTATCATAATCAATTAAGTTTTTACGAGTGTCAAAATTTAACCCTTCTACTTTCTTTTGAGTAGAGTTTAATAGTTTTGTAAAGAATCATGAATCATAATATTCATCATCTTCTACTTTAATGTTTGCTTTGTCTTGTTTTTCTGTTGCAAAACGTTTAAATAACATGTCGTCCAATGAAATAAAGAATCTAGTGATACCTGGGTCACCTTGTCTACCAGAACGTCCTCTTAATTGGTTATCAATACGTCTTGATTCGTTGTGCTCTGTACCAATAACATACAAACCACCTAGTTCAGCAATTCCTTCACCCAACTTAATGTCTGTACCACGACCAGCCATGTTAGTAGAAATTGTAATAGCGCCTCTTTGACCAGCGTTTTTTACAATTTCAGCTTCACGTGCATTGTTCTTAGCATTTAATAGCTCAAATTTTAATCCTTTGTTTCTTAAGTAATGAGATAAATCTTCTGAATCTTCTACAGAAGCTGTACCAACAAGAATAGGTTGACCAGTTGCATGAATTTTTTCAATTTCAGCTACAACGTGTTTTCATTTACTTGGCTTGTTAGAGAAGACGTAATCGTTTAAGTCTTTTCTGATAACAGGTTTATTTGTTGGGATAGGAACAACAACCATGTTATAAATTTTTAAGAATTCTTCTTCTTCAGTTAAAGCAGTACCTGATAGACCACAAATCTTTTTATATAAACGGAAGAACGATTGATATGTAATGGTTGCAACTGTAATGTTTTCTGGTTCTATTTTAACATATTCCTTTGCTTGAATAGCTTGTTGTAAACCAGCATTATAACTACGGCCTTCTAGAATACGACCTGTAAAGTGATCAACTAACAAAATTTTGTTTTCTTTAACAACATATTCAACACCATTTTGGAAAACAAAGTTTGCAGTCATGGCGTTCTTAATCTTATGTAATAATTCAGAGTTTGCAAAATCAAATAAATTTTTAATACGATAATGTTCGTTTGTTTTTGCAACACCAGAATCAGTTAATGAAATAGCATTTGATTCAGGTTCAATTTTGTAATCATTTTTTGATAAAGTCTTAACGAATTCATCAACTTCAACATACATCGAAACATCTTTTTTAGGTTGACCAGAAATAATTAATGGAGTTCTTGCTTCATCAATTAATACAGAGTCTGCTTCATCAATAATAGCGAAGTTTAATCCACGAATAACTTTTTCTTCATATTTTCTAACCATGTTATCACGAAGATAATCAAATCCTAATTCAGAGTTAGTTGTATAAGTGATATCACACGCATACATTTTCTTTTTTTCATCTGGTCTAAATGAAGCTAAGTTATATCCAACAGTGATTCCTAATGGATTTAAACATTGTGCACAGAATCTAGCATCACGTTCAACTAAATATTCGTTAACAGTAACAACGTGTACACCTTGTTTAGATAAAGCGTTTAAATATGAAACAATAACAACGGTTAATGTCTTACCTTCACCAGTATACATTTCGGCAAAATCACCTTGATGCGCAACAATAGCACCAATGATTTGTACTTTAAAAGCAAACATTCCAGTTACACGGTAAATTGCTTCTCTAGCAACAGCAAATGCTTCTGGTAAAATATCATCTAAGGTTTCGCCCTTTTCCAAACGTCTGATAAAAACATTAGTCATGTTAGATAGTTGCGCATTAGGCATCTTTCTAAAATGATCAACATAGCTTTCAATTTTTGTAGCTAATAATTTTGCTTTTTTTAATATTCTTCTTCTTGGGGCAAAAACACTAGTTCTTGGGCTTAACATATAACAATTATTTTATATTATAAATATAATAATAAAAATAAATCATAGTAATGAAAAAAAACACAAATCTTAAAAAAGGTAAAACTATTCAAGATAAAGCTAATACCAAATTCTTAACAAACAAAAGAATTTTAATTATTTCTTTAGGTTTTATTATTACTATTGTGTTGATTTCTTTAACTATTTGAAAAATATTAGATGTTGATTTTGCTAATTTTGGTAAGAGAGTAAGTCATGCAACATCAACTAGACCAGGTTTATTGGTATTCTTAATACTTTTTTTACTTATTAAGCCTATTATTGCATCTGTTAGTGCCACTGTTAGATTGATAGAAATGGGTATAAAAGTTAAATGATATGACACTCTTTCAATGTGTTTCACATTAATCTTTTTACAAAACATCACTCCTGCTAATTTAGTATCTGATCCATTTTCTATTTATTGAATAAAATCTCATAATGTAGAAAATTCAAGAGCTTATTGTATTGTTGCAACTAACGGCTTGATTTATCAAATGATTCAAATGTTAGTAACATTACCATCGTTTTGTTTTATAGCTGCAGATTATCAAAACTATAAAGAAGCTGACGCTACTGCTTTATCGTTTTATTGATTAATGGTTGTGGGTTTTGCTTTAGATTGATTTATTCTTGGATTTTTCTTTTTAACTTCTTTTTCATCTCATTTTACTTATGTTTTGTCTTTAAGTTTTAATAATGTTAAAAAACTATTACATCTTCAATATCACACAAATGAAGAAGTAAAACAAAAATATTTAAGAGAACAAAAAGCTAAGAAAGAATCGATCGAAATGATTAAACATTGAAAATACACCATTATCATTTCTTTAATCTTTTTTGTTGGTGAAATATGAACATATGGTGCTATGTATGTTTCTCTTCAATGAATTGCTCCAGACAATGTTGGTTTACCGTTTTGAGAGATTTTCAATTGTGCTAACGTAGCTGTAACTGCTTGTAAAATGTTTCCAATTCCTGGTAGCCAAATGGCGTTAGATGTTGCTTTGAAAGAAACCATTTTAATTAGTGGTCATGTTAATAATCAATTGCAACCAGATGAAACAGAACCTTTAGTAAAAGATTCAATTTTGGTATTTAGAATGTTTTCTGCATACATCCCAACATTATTAGGAATACCAGCATTTGGCTTCTTGTGTTATTTACAGTTTAAATTTATTAAAAAAACAAAAAAGGCGGTCGCATAATGCCAATAATTTTTAAAAATTTAGATTTTGAAACATCTAAAGGTTTAATCCCTGCTATTTATTGTGGAAACTTTGAAAATGCAAAAAATATTATTATTCACTTAAATATCGCATGTGGAACCAAAGAACTTATAAAGTTTTATAACATTCCAGATTTTAAACATTCTGTTTTTCTTTCAATTGATTTACCAGGTCATGGTTCATGTGAAATTAAACCAAGTAGACACCCATATTACTATGTAAGAATAATTTATGAAATAGTAGATCAAATTAAGGCTAGGGATCCAAATAAGAAAATTATTTTCTTTGGTGAATCATTTGGTGCTAATTTAGCTTCTTTATATTGTAAAAAATATTTCTCTGAGAACAATCAATATATTTTGTTAAATCCTCCATTTAAAATTAGAAATCCAAAAAGAACTAAAGAAGAAAAAAATACAGATAACACTTTCAAGTTAGCATGTAAATATATATTTACATTATTAACTAATATTGATACATATTCTATTCCGCATGGAATACACAATTTGACAAACAATGCTGTTTTTTTAAGAATGTGAAAAATGAGAGCTCAACAAAACAAACAAAGCACTAAAATAAATCTTGCAACGTGGTTTAGTATGTCTAAAGCCAGAAAATTTATATTAAATCATTATGAAATCGATGCAATGCCACAAATTACTTTGATTACTTCAAAAGAAGATTTTTATTATCAAAAAAACAAAAGCACTATAGATAAATTAACAAGTTATAAATTAAAAAATAACGGTATTGAAATTTTTAATCAAGGTGATCATTTTTTAGTGATTAATCCATCTTCTCAAAAAGAAATTTGAAAAATTGTTTTAAAACATGACAAGTAATAAACCTAAGATTTCTATATTGATTCCTACTTACAATAGTGAGAAATATATAAGAAAATGTTTAAACAGCGCAATTAAACAAACTTTTCATAATATTGAAATTGTTTGTCTTGACGATTGCTCTAAAGACTCTACATATGATATTCTTAAAGAATATGCTAGTAGAGATAAGAGAATAAGAATTTATCGTAATAAAGTTAACAAAGGAATTGCGACTAATAGAAATTTATTAATTAAACTTTGTCATGGTGAATATATGTTCTTTTTAGATTCAGATGATTGAATGTTTAAAACTACATGTAAAAAATTTGTTGATTCATTAGAAGGTGAAAATTATGATATGGTTGTTGGCAAAACCAAAGTAGTGTTTAGTGAATGACCAATAATCAAATATAACTTTTTTCCAACAAGTTCTTTTAATTCAAAGACTAACAACATTAAATATGTTGAAAAAAATATTTGTTTATGTTGAGGATGTTTTATTAGAAAATCATATTGAAATAAATTAAATATTCCTTTCAATGATAAAGTTTCAAGAGTATTTGAAGATTTAGGAATTATGCCTTATGTTTTTTTAAAAGCAAAAAAATTTAAAACAGTAAATGCTAATTTTTATGTTTATTTAAGAAGAAAAAATTCTACTAGCAAATTTGAAGGAACAGAATATACGGTTTTACAACATGTTATGAAACAAACTGATGGTTTGTTAGAATTGTTTAAGAAAGAAGGGTATCTAAACAATCCTAAATATCAAGAAGCTATTTCAGGTTGTTTGTTTGCACCAATTGGTTATTTTATTTTCTTTAGACACCCAAGGGATGCAAATAGCAAAAAAATATTTGAAAAAAATAAAATTGAAGCTTTTAATGTTCTTCAAAAAACAGGTTACCCTATTAGTGCAAAAAATAAAAGCTGATGAAAGAAAATCTTAACACCTCTTTTTAAAATATTTTTTAAAAAAGAATTAAAGAAAAGCAAGAATTAATAATTCTTAATTATTTCCTTTCATTTATTTTCAAAAATCTTATTAGTAAGATTTTTAAGAGCAAAGTTTGTACATTTTTTTGACATAGTTTCAATATCGGTTTTTTTCAAAAAATTATTTATTTGTTCTGCACATTTTTTTGGAGATTGTTTAATATCTACTAACAAACCTTTTTCTTTTGTTAATAACTTAGCTGAACAATATGTATCAGAAGAAATTAAAGGAGTTCCTGCTGTTAATGATTCAATTCCGGTATAAGGGAACCCTTCATATTTTGATAAAAGCAATGTAGCAGTGTAGTTTGAAATTGTATTAAATAGTTTTTCTCTTTTAAGAACGCCACAATAATTAATGTTTTTCTTTATAGCAATTTGTCTTGTGTATTTTCCACGCCCATAAACATCAACAGGATATTTAAGATATTTTGCAACCTTTGAAAAATATTTCATATTTTTTTGTGAATTTTCAATACGACCAACATACACAAGTTTTTGTTGACGTGCTTGCTTATTGATTTCATTAATTTCTTTGTAATTTAATGTGGTTAAATTAATGTTGTAACTATTAAATTTTTTACCATAAACTTTATGAGCTTCTTCTTGATCTTTACTTGTAAAAAACACAACATTGTCATGATATTGCATAATATCAACAAAGCCTGTAAAAATATATATTAAAAATCTTCCTATTGATGCAAAGAAATTATTCTTGAATAATGTAATTTTTCTGTAATAATTGATGCAAAAATGTTGAATTAAGATTTCGTTCTTTGGAATGTATTCTCATTTAAAACCATCGCCTAAGTTATTAATAATTAAATTAAATTTATATTTTTTCTTTAGATCATTTAGTTCTTTCTTAGCTTTCTTTAAACGAGATAAATTAATTAACCCGCACGATTCATTAACAGGAAGCTTAGGACAAATAACTTTATGATCAGGTTTAGCCATTTTAGCAAAAGAATCTCGTAAATCTAATGAATATTCAGTTACATCTCATTTTAATTCCTTAAATATCTTAATTAACTTTTCAGCATAAATTTCGGTTCCGCCAAATGTATGATCTGGAGAATAAGTGATAATTAAAACTTTTTTCATATTATTTAGTCCAATTTAATTCGTTAACTGACTTACAATGTTTATTTCTAATTATATTAGCAATTTTACCGCCATTAACCTTAATAACCATAGTTGCTAAATCAGCAAAAATAGGGTTGTGAGTAACAATGATAATTGTTGTGTGGTATGTTTTGTTAACATCTAAAAACAATTGCATTACTTGTTTAGACATTTCTTCATCAATAGCACCAGTAGGTTCATCACCGAAAATAATATTAGGGTTTTTAGCAATACTTCTAGCGATTGACACACGTTGTTGTTGACCACCAGACAATTCGCTTGGGAATTTGTTACGATGTTCAAAAATTCCAATAGTTTTTAATAAATCATCTATATCAATCTTTTTAGATTTTTTGTCTTGTAAGTTTTCTCCTATTTCAACATTTTCTCTAATAGTTAAGTTTGGTAGTAACCCATATTGTTGAAATACATAACCAATTTTCTTTCTTCTAAATTCAGTTAATTTTGGAATATCATAATTAATTAAATTTTGGTTACATACAATAGTTCTTCCGTATGTTGCTGTATCCATTCCAGAAATAATATTTAACAATGTAGTTTTACCACTACCTGATGGTCCTAAAATAACAACAAATTCACCATACTTAATTTGTAAATCAACACCTTTTAATACTTTAGTGGCCAACAAACCATTATTGTAATATTTGGTTACATCTTTAAGATCGATAACATATTCTGAATTCATTTTCTTAATTCCGTGATTTTTAGAAAGTTTATCTAATTTAGCAACCATTTTTGCATGAAATATAGAATAAAAACTTACTTTAGTATCATTAATATAACTTTGTAATGATTGGATGTCTTCTTGAATAGTTTTAATTTGATATTTAATAAGTTTTTTCTTTGCAAAATTCTTTTGCTTAGGTAACTTAACATTTTTGTAATAAGCAAGTTTTAAAATCTTTTTATTTAATTTCTTTGTTCATATATTTATATGGAGAATCTTAAGTGGATTATATGGTATAGCATCACCGTTATTAGTAGATTCTATATACTCTAAATAGTTGTGATAAACAATATCATTTGGTTTGCTAGTGTGATACTGTTTGAGTAAAGCATGCAACTGGTACAAATATCTATATTTAATTTCGTAAGCACTAGCACGATTTCTTTTAGTAGAAATCTTGTTTAGTTTTTTAGTAGCTTTGCATTTTTCCTTATAGTTTCTTTTTTCATTCAGATTATTGGGGTCAACTAACTTATTTAAAACATCAATCTCTTTATCAAAAGATAAAACTTGATTTTTATAGAAATCAGTTTTGTTTTTATAAATAACTATTTTTTCATTATTTTTATTTTTCATACTTCTCCTATTTAATCATGCTTACTAATGATGTTTTTCTTAATGATATTCAGCTAAATACAATTGATAATATTAATTCTGCTGAAACAATACATGCACTTGATACAAATCAATATCATTTAGTTGCTGTATCAACTAACAACCCTATTCCATTCAGTATTGCTGTTTGGAACATGGTAGCAAACCCGAGAGTTAGCGGGATACCGATTGCCAAACCTAATAGAATTACTGGAATATAAATTGCCATAAATGATAGAGCATTTTCCATGTCTGTATATCCTAAAGAACTTAGAATAGCTGCTAATTTTTTACAATCAGCAATAATAATTGATGACATCAATAACACAATAAAGAATACCATCATAATAATGATTATTAATACAATTGTTTCAACACTTGTAACAGTTTCTGCCATTTTCCCATAAACAGACGCTTTGGCATTCTTGTCCATTGCATTTGTAACTAATGACACATAAGATGAATCACCAAAGATTGTGGAAATTTGTTTTAATAAACTATTTGCAAGGTTAGTAAATTGTTCGTGGTCTGTTTTGCTTTGAGAAATCTGTCATTTATCATAAGCTTCTTTAATGCTTTCATCATTAATTCCTGAGATTTCATTTGCTAATTCCAGATTTGCTCCATACTTAACAAGATCCAATGTTGTATTTGAACTTAATGTAGCACTTGGGCATCAAATGCCAGACGGTGAATAATATGACATACCGCCAACTAATCCCTTACTTCCGTTAGGATCTTTTGTAAAGTAACCATTAAATCCATAAGGAATGATGTTGTATCCATTATCTGTTCCTGCCACTGTTTGTAATGAATTTTTATTGTTTGAATCACCTTTGACGGCATCTATTAAACTTGCTGATGCTTTTAAACCATCATCAACTGAGAATGTACTATGGATTGCTTTAGAATAATCAATATAGTTATTGTTTAAACAATATGTTGAATTATCTAAACCTTCTCTATATTTAGATTTCAAACCCAATGTTCAGTTAGCAATTTGTTGATCGATATAAAATTCATCATCTTCACATGATTTGACAACACCAACAACTTTAAATTTATAGATAGTTTTTGAATCATCATTTTTAATTATTTTAGTAAATCTGTTTGAAGTGTTTGTAATTGAAAGAGATAATTCAGTACCAACATTGTAGTTGTATTTTTTAGCAACCGTTTGATTAATTAACATCGGGAATACAGTGGCATCTGGTTCAATGTTTTCATAATTAATTAATGAAGCTAAATCATTATTGTTTTCATCAATTAAATTTACAAACGTACTGTTGTTGTAAACACCTAAAACTTTGATGTTTGATGGCTTACTACCGTTTGTTGTAGAAACAACATCACCATTTACGTAAGTGTATGTTTCTTCTTCGTTTGTTAACGGAACAGCATTGTAAACCATTTCATAATCTTCTTGAGCAGATGGCAATAATTCAGGTGATTGATAAATTTTATTAATCAAGGCCAAAAAATCGTGATCTAATGCCATTCCGGTGTAATCAATTGTTTTATCGGTAATTTTATATTCATAAGGTTCAGTATCTCCTACACGAGCAAAGTATTTTTTATAAGATGATCAATGATCGTTTGTGTAACATAAATTACCTATTTCATTAATAATTGCTTCATATTTTGTGTTACAAATATTTTTTAAATTTTCAGGCATTAATGAAGCTGTAATACTTCATGGATTTGAAACCAATGAAAATAAACCAATAACATAGTTAAGCGTTAACTTTGTTGCATATCTATTTTTCATATAGTTCAAGTCTGTTTTTTGTCCAACAGCATCGCTCATGAATGGAACGAACATATTTGCATATGAGTTACCTTCATATTCAAACGGCTCACATATTCAACCAGTATTTAACGGATGCAAGTGAGCTAGCGAAACAGAAGTAAAAGTAGTTGTGTAATAGGTTTTTGTATACAAACTAGTATCGCAATTATCTCTATCAATATAGTTTCAAGAACTGTCATTACTTACAAAACCACTTTTATACAGTAAATTAGGGAAAAAGTTTGTTTCAGCATTACTTGCTGATGTTTGTCATCCAGTTAATCCAAGATGTTCTCCATCAACAGGGATGTATTGACCACCTTGTTCTGTTGGAGTATATAAATCAACAGAGTATGAATAATTCTTTGTATCCAATGTCTTAGTAATGGCTTGGTTAAATTTACCATTGATAGTAAAACCAAAAGTTAATGATGACATTATTAATGAACTCATTATTGATAGAATGAATAACTTTCAAACAGAACTAAATGCAATTGATACTCTAAATCTTGAAATAACACCCGCTCTTTTAAATGGTTTTTTAACAAGTTTAGCTATTTGGCTAAATTTGTATTCGCTACCACTCTTCATTAAATCTGTAGTTTTTTCTCTTAACAAAAGATATGTAGAGAAAACACTTACACCAACAAATAATAAGAATGGTAATAATACTGAAACAAATATAGACAATCAAGAAAACGCAAGGACACCTGTTGGTAATGTTCAGAAGTTAGAAAATAATCCGATTGCTGGCTTTTGTAAGAATGTTCCTAACAAATATCCACTAATACCACCAATTAATGAAGGAATTAAAGCAAATGGAGTTAAAGATAATGCGATGTTTCACTTTTTAACACCATTAGCTTGAATAACACCAATAGTTGTTCTACTATTTGAAACATATCTTCTAACGATAATCACTGAAATAACTAAAGATATTGTAATTACGAAGATTGTTAATAAATACGTGATAACATCAATCTTGCTTACCAACTGAGGAATGTAAGATATTCTAAATGCTGCAGCATTTAATGTGCAAGATAAATCTGTAGCCATGTAAGCAGCATTAATGTTTTCCGGTCAAGATAGTATTGTTTTACATTTAGCATTAATTTCATTTAATATTTTTTCACCATTTTTAGGATTATAGAATTTACCTACTACATATTTTTCTTCTTCATTACCTAAAAATGATGCATGAATTCTTTCATAAAAAGATTTGTTACCAAACACAACACATTCTTTTTCTGTATTTGGGATTGGTCTGCTAATTGATACTACAGGATATACATAATCACCTGTAATACCAGCAGACAAAATAAATGAAGGCGTAGCACCTGCAATTTTTATTAAATTATTTGGATATTCATTTTCTCAAGAAGAAAGTTTTTCTTCAATTATTGACTGTTTTAATGAATTCATTCAAGTAATAAACCTAGTTCTTTCATCTGAAATATCTGCATGAGTTTGCACTCAATCTAAATAATCTTTATCTTTTGATAATAAACTATGAATATCTAAAGGCATTAGATTATGAGATTGCATGTATTGAGGTGCACAAATAGCAAACTTACTTGTTCAATTATCAATTAATCATGTAAATGGAATAGGGGTTGTGCCAGACTTTTCATATGAAACGACATAAGAATATTTCTTGTCAATTACATCTATATTTTTATATTTTGAATCATAAAAAATTTTGTATTTAGATTCAGCTGCACTAAAGTTATCTGGGTTAGCTAACAATACATTATTAAGGTCAGTAACTTTATCAAAAAAAGAAGCCTCAGTTGTTTGTGGTTCTGTACTTGAACCTTTAGACAATAATTCTATTTGATCTCTTACAATATTTTGTTCTTCTGTGTTGTTTACAACATCATTTCATTGTAAAAACTCATGAGATAAAATTTCTTTTATGGATAAACCAGAACGATTTTGATAAGGTTTTCATTCACTATCAGCAAAGTTATGTCAACCAATGTAGTTAAAATCACTATCGTCAAATAGTATTTCACGATCAACAATTGAATCATATGGATGAGTTTCGTCTTCTGGTTGAGATAACACAACATCATAGAAAACACCATCTGTTGAGTTATTGATATTTAAAGATGAATAGTTTCTAAAATACACTTCATCTTTCATATCATCAGACGTTAAATACTGGTTAAGAGGACTATTTTCTTGTTCTAGATAATTTAGTAAATCATTACTTCATGAAGCAAAGTATGTAGTAATGTCTTTTGAATCGCTATTTCCTTCAGTACCACCCAACTCTTGTGAAATTTGTTGTGCAGTTTTAGTAGATTTAGGTGGAGTACCACTGGCCCCATCCATATATGTAAGATGATTATTGTTAGTAATTGTACATGAACGATAAATTAAATCATATGCTACACCAGATGTTTCATCTTTATGTTTGTTGTAGAATGTTCCTACCAATGAATCATCACTAGCATCTGCATATAAATGAAAATAATAAGTCTTAGTATATGTGCTTCCAGAAGTTGTTTGGTCTGGTCAATAAACTTGTTCACCATCAGAAGAAAGACCATAGTGACCACCTTGTTGGTCACCTGGTTGTTGAGTAATATTACCAGTGTTATAGTGTTCAGAAACAGTAAAATCATGTTGATTTCCCTGTTTTGATATCATTTCGTAGGTTGAATCAATATTGGTTGATGTACTTTGCAACACTGTAAACATTCCTACTGATAAAAAGATAAGAAATGTTAACCCAATTATTGAAACCTTATTTTTTGCTAAGGATCTAAAAGTATTCTTTAGCAGATTTCACATATTTTTTTATTATATGTATAGATTTATTAATATATATTAATAATTTATTAAGTTAATTTTGATTAGTGGGAGGGGTTATTTGCTTAATTTTTTGTTTTTTATAAATTGTATGAAAGATATATACGCCAAAAATCAAAAAATCAATTAAAAAGAAGTAGATTACGATTCTTAGTAATAAGAAGTTAAAAACTCTATTGCCTGTGTCAAAACCTTCCAATGCTGCTAAACAATAGTTTAATATAAGAAGCATAAACAAATATATAGAAAATATGACAATGTCAGTAATAATAAAATGTTTTTTAATCTCTTTTTTAGATAAAGCATTAATTTTGAATGGATCTTGGTGAATTTTAGCTCAATTTCAGATATCATTATTTACTTCATTAGGTCCAACATACCAAAAACAATATTGAAAACTATTCATTAATTTGTAGAAAAACCTTGTAACAGGATCGGTTTTTACAAAGTACATTATTACAAAAACACTTAATGAAACAATTAAAGAAGGAATTCAATCTACAAAGAAGTGAACTTTCATAATAAAAGTAGAAGCGGCAACTAATATTGTAAAAATTGAAATCAATGAAGTTCAAATAATTTTTCAAGTTAATATTTTCTTTGAATCTTTTCTGTTAGTCTTATCAAAAAAATTAAACAAGATAAAGCCAAACATTAAATCAAATTGATTTAAACAATGATTAGAAGGAAATGCATCAAAAGTAACATTATTTTTAATTAAATCACGTGTTTGTTTAATTAAGAAACCTGTTTTATCTTGCAATTCACTCAAAGCATAGTTTTGTATACCAACTAAATCACATGGTGTACACACAGCAATTAGAATTGCAAATGCATATGCGTACATGCAACATGTAAGATATTTTGCAAACCTTTTAGGGCCGTAAGTCATATATAAGAAAATAGGCAATATAGTTCATGAAGCGATAGCTGCACCATAAATTATCCAAAAGAATGGGATTATAGGAATAGCATAATCAACAGAAGGAATAGTTCAATCTCAAAATTGAAAACCAGAAAGTTTATACATAGATTGAACTCATCCTTGAAATGAAAATTGCATATTTTGCATTATGACCATTCCTAATGTAAATATGATTCCACCAAAGAACAAATTATGTAATTTAAAACATTTATTTTGGTTTAATTCTGAATAAAATGTCTTGTTCATTAACTTTTATAATAACACATTAAATATTTTTTTATAAAAAAATCTAAAAATATATATAATGACTATTACAAATGTAGCGTGTGGAAGGTCAATAGACCAATATACCACGTAGAGAACTAAAAAGAAAGGAGTTACTTGTGGCTGCAAAAAAAGAAATAAAGAGAATCGCCAAGATTCAACTGATTGGTGGACAAGCTAAACCAGGACCAGCATTAGCGTCTATTGGTATTAATATGGCTGAATTCACTAAACAATTCAATGATCAAACTAGAGATCGTATGGGAGAAGTAGTACCATGTGTTATTACTGCTTTTTCTGATAAATCTTTTACTTTTATCATTAAAACTACCCCAGCATCTGTTATGTTAAAGAAAGCTGCTAAAATTCAAACAGCAGGCAAAAACCAATTAACTGATACAGTTGCAACAATTACTAAAGAACAAGCTTTAGAAATTGCAAGATACAAAATGCCAGACTTAAATGCATATGATGAAGAAATGGCATTAAGAATGATTGCAGGAACTGCAAAACAAATGGGTATTAAGATTAAAGATGTTGATCTTACACCTAAGAAAAACGGAGGTAAGCAATAATGGCAGGTAAAAAATTTAAAAGTGTAAAGACACTTGTAGATAATAAGAAAATCTATCCTGTTGAAGAAGCTGTTGCTTTAGCAAAGAAAACTTCTACAACTAAATTTGATTCATCAATTGATATTGCTATCAAATTAAATCTTGATACAACAAAAGCTGAACAACAATTAAGAGGTACAATCGCTCTTCCTCATTACTTTGGTAAATCTAAGAGAGTATTATTAATCTCTAGTGATGTAACTAAAGAACAAGCTGAAGCAGCTGGCGCAGATTATTTTGGTGAAAGTGATAAAATTGCTGACATTAAAAATGGTTGATTAGATTTTGATGTAATTATCACTACTCCAAAATTTATGCCTGAATTATCTAAATTAGGTAAGATCTTAGGTCCAAAAGGTTTGATGCCAAACCCTAAATTAGGAACAGTTACACCTAAACCATTAGATGCTGTTAAGGAATTCAAAAAAGGTAAAATGAATTACCGTACAGACACATATGGAAACATTCATATGACAGTTGGTAAAGCATCTGCAGCTAATGAAAAGATTGTTGAAAACATTGATGCATTAGTAAATTTCATTAAATCTAAGAGACCATCAACTGTAAAAGGTGATTACATTCAAAAGATATACTTATCTTCTACAATGGGTCCTTCAATTAAAGTAGCATTTGAAAAATAGAGAGCAATCTCTATTTTTTATTTAATTTTTTTAAAAAATTCTGTTGCTTTAATAGGAAAATAATAATCTACAATTGCATCTGTAAATGTAGATTTAGTTGGATTAACTTCAATAATTATTAAATCTTTTCTTTCTTGCTTAGCAAGATAAGGAAGGCTATTGGCCGGCATTACTTGTCCACTTGTTCCAATAATTAATAAAACATCGGCTTTTACTAACTCATCAAATGCTTTGTCTTGAACTTCTGGATCTATTCCTTCTCCATAAAATACAAAATTAGGTTTTAAAATAGCATTGCATTTTGTACATTTAGGAGGGATAGATGAAAGTAAATCATTTGTTGCTTTGTATTTTTTATGACACCTAGGACATATTAATGTTTTAGTTGTTCCATGAAATTCAATAACATTATCTGCTCCGCCTTCTTGATGTAGATTATCAATGTTTTGAGTAATTACTGCTTTTACAATTTTTTCTTTTGATAATTTACCAATTTCTGTATGAGCAAAATTTGGTTTTGCTTTATCCATGAATTGATAAAATATTTTATAGATTTCATTTCATGAACTTTCTGGATTATGAAAAAAATAATCTAATTCTATAAACTTTGGATCATATTGTGTTCATAAACCGCCAGTGCCAGTAAAAGGCGGAATTCCACTTTCAACAGAGACTCCAGCTCCTGTAAAAAACACTAAGTGTTTACTATTTAAAATCAAATTTTTTGCTTTTTCAAAATCCATATCTTTATTTAATATAATTAAATTATGTCTGAATCATATCAAATTGCATTAATAACATTAGGTATTGTAGCATTAGTTTTACTAATCGTTGTTTTACTATATGCTATCAATGCATACAGAAGAATTGGTATAGTAGCAAAGAAAGCTGATTATTTAGTTGAAGACTTAACTTATAAATCAGAAATGTTAATGCCAACATTTGATGCTGTTAGTAAACTAACAAAATATACAGATTTATTAGAAAAATATGTAAATAATAGAACGCCATTTGCATATGACTATATTAAGAAAGACAAACCCTCAAAAATAACTCATAAAAAAGAAAACAAAACAAAAAAGAACTCTAATAAATCTTCTAGATCAGGTAAATAAAAAACAATTATGTCTAAAGGAAATAAAACTATGGACTTTATCTCAGTCCATGGTGCTAGAGAAAACAACCTAAAGAATGTTAGTGTTGATATCCCTAAAAACAAGCTTGTGGTTATTACAGGTTTAAGTGGTAGTGGGAAATCATCACTAGCTTTTGACACTATATATTCAGAAGGCCAAAGACGTTATCTTGAATCATTATCTAGTTATGCTAGACAGTTTTTAGGTGGTAATGAAAAACCAGATGTTGATTCAATCGAAGGATTATCTCCTGCAATCGCAGTTGATCAAAAATCAACATCAAACAACCCAAGGTCTACTGTTGGTACAATTACAGAAATCTATGACTATTTAAGAGTATTGTTTGCAAGAATTGGCGAACCATATTGTCCAAATGGTCATGGTAAGATTGAAACTTTAACTATTAAACAAATAGTTAATAAAATTTGAGATTCGTTTGAAGAAGGCGATAAACTTCAAATATTATCACCAATTGCTTACAAACAAAAAGGTACTTTTAAAAATGAGCTAGATAAATTAAAGGCTGAAGGTTTTTTAAGAGTTAGAGTTGATGGAGAAGTTTATTCATTAGATGATAAGATAGAATTAGAAAAAAATAAATTCCATTACATTGATATTGTCATTGACCGTATTATTGGTAATAAAGATAGTGACACAAGAAGTAGAATTAATGAAGCTGTTGAAACAGCTTTGAAGCACGGAGAAAATAAAGTTGTTGTTTTAGTAAACAATAAAGAAACTTTATATTCTCAATCTCATGCATGTAAGGTTTGTGGATTTAATATTCCTGAATTAGAACCAAGATTATTTTCTTTTAATTCACCAGTTGGTGCATGTCCTAAATGTCATGGTTTAGGATTCACATATGAACCAGATGAAAATAAAATGATTCCTGACCCATCATTAAACATTAATGAAGGTGGATTAGATTATTTTAAAAATACTGTTAATACAACTTCATTAGATTGATTAAAATTTGATCAATTACTTAAACATTACAAGATTTCTAAAACAAAACCACTAAATGAATTCACTAAAAAAGAAATGGACATTGTAATGTATGGTTCTAAAGAACCAATTGACATTACTATTAAATCTTCAAGTGGTAATGTTTATAGCAAATTTGATTACGCTGAAGGTGTGCTAACATTAGTGAAACGTAGACATTTAGAAACTACGAGTGAAACAGCAAGACAATATTATTCGAAATACATGGCTGAAAAAACTTGTTCTGAATGTCATGGACAAAGATTATCAAAAGCAGCATTATGTGTTAAGATTAATGGTAAATCAATTATTGATTTAACTAATTTATCTATTAAGAGATTAATTGATTTCTTTTTAAATCTTGAATTAACTGAAAATCAAAAGAAGATTGCTAAATTAGGTTTAAAAGAAATTATTGATCGTCTAACATTCTTAGATAACGTTGGATTAGGATACTTAACATTAAGTAGATCTGCTGGCACATTATCAGGTGGAGAAGCACAAAGAATTAGATTAGCCACTCAAATAGGTAGTTCATTAACTGGTGTCTTATATGTTTTAGATGAACCATCTATTGGTTTACACCAAAAAGATAATGACATGTTAATAGATACTCTTAAGAAAATGAGAGATTTAGGTAATACATTATTAGTTGTAGAGCATGATACAGATACTATGATGCAATCAGACTACATTATTGATGTTGGCCCAGGCGCTGGACAATATGGAGGTAAGATTGTAGCTGTTGGTACTCCACAAGAAATCATTAATAATAAAGATTCTTTAACCGGAAAATATTTATCTGGTGAAAAATTTATTCCTGTTCCAAAATCTAGAAGATCAGGAAGTGGACAAAAAATAATTATGAAGGGTGCTACATTTAACAACCTTCATAATGTAGATGTTACCTTTCCTTTAGGAAAATTAATTTGTGTTACAGGAGTATCTGGCAGTGGTAAGTCTTCATTAATTAACGGTGTGTTTGCTAAAAATATTCAAAAATTATTGTTTAACCCATTTGTTAGTGCACCAAAGATTAAGAGTATAGTTGGTGCTCAAAGCGTTGATAAGCTAATTTTAGTAAGTCAAGAACCAATCGGTAGAACACCAAGAAGTAATCCTGCAACATATGTTGGTGTATTTGATGACATTAGAGAATTGTTTGCATCAGTTCCTGAAGCAAAAGCTCGTGGATACACTAAGGGAAGATTTTCATTTAATGTTCCCGGTGGACGTTGTGAAAAATGTTGAGGTGATGGAATTATTCGGATTGAAATGCATTTTTTACCTGATGTATATATCGCATGTGATGAATGTAATGGTAAGAGATACAACGAAGAAACATTACAAATTAAATACAAAGGCAAATCAATTTATGATGTGTTAGAAATGTCTGTAGTAGAGGCTATGGAATTCTTTAAGAATATTCCTAATATTTTTAGAAAACTTCAATTAATGAATGATGTGGGATTAGGATATTTAAAATTAGGCACA
The DNA here is from genome assembly GCA_910578525.1 of uncultured Mycoplasmatales bacterium. Taxonomy (GTDB): domain Bacteria; phylum Bacillota_I; class Bacilli_A; order Mycoplasmatales; family Mycoplasmoidaceae; genus Malacoplasma_A. The sequence continues at coordinate 33,242 of CAJTRF010000007.1, forward strand.
CCTTCTGATAGGTTATCAGGCGGTGAGGCTCAAAGAATTAAACTAGCTAAATTCTTACAACGTAAAGCAAGTAAGAACACTATATTGATTCTTGATGAACCAACAACAGGATTGCACACACACGATATTGCAAACTTAATTAATGTATTGAATAGAATTGTAGATGGCGGAAGCACAGTAATTGTAATTGAGCACAATTTAGACTTAATTAAGTGTGCTGATTATATTATTGATTTAGGTCCAGAAGGTGGAGAAGGTGGAGGAAAAATAATCGCCACTGGTACACCTGAACAAGTTGCCCAACATGATGATAATTCTTACACCGCTAAATATTTAAAGAAGATTTTATAAATCTTATTTTGAATTAATTGTAGATACTTTTAAAGTAGATTCATCTAAAACATCTAGTAATACTTTAACTGTATCTAATGAAGTGAATAAAGGTGTATTTGTTTCAATAGATAATGATCTAATCTTGATACCATCCATTCCGTTTTTTCCTACTTCACTAGTGTTAATTACATATGCTACGAAACCACTATGTAATAACTTAGTTATGTCATTTGATCCTTCGTGGAATTTATTAACAACTTTGTTGTGGATCTTGTGCTCGTTTAAGAATTTAGAAGTTCCAGGAGTTGCAACAATGTTAAATCCTAAATTATAGAAACGTCTAATTAATGGTAAAGCTTCTAAACGATCTTTGCTTGAAATAGTAACAAACACAGTTCCGTAATTTTGAATTTTCATTCCACTAGCTTGTAATGCTTTATAGAAAGCACGGTTTAATGTAGAGTCATATCCGATTGCTTCTCCAGTTGACTTCATTTCAGGAGATAGATATGCATCTAATCCATGGATTTTGTTGAATGAGAATACAGGGACTTTAACATATCATCTTTTAGGTTCGGTTGGATATAAATCAAAGATACCTAATTCTTTTAATGATTTACCTAATATAACTTCAGTAGCAATATCAGCTAGAGAATATCCTGTAGCTTTTGATAAAAATGGAACAGTTCTACTACTACGTGGGTTTACTTCAATAATATAAACTCTATCATTCTTATCTACAATAAATTGAATGTTGAATAAACCAACGATTCCAATTGCTAATCCTAATTGTTTTGCATATTGAAGAATTGTTCCTTTAACTTTATTTGAAATACTAAATGAAGGGAATACACTAATTGAGTCACCACTGTGGATACCTGTTTTTTCAACTAATTCCATAATACCTGGAACAAAAACATCTCTTCCATCACAAATAGCATCTACTTCAACTTCTTTACCTGTAATATATTTATCTACTAATACCGGTTTATCTTCATCAATCTCAACAGCTGTTTTTAAATAGTGTTTTAATCCTTTTTCATCAGCAACAATTTGCATTGCTCTACCACCTAATACAAATGAAGGACGAACTAATACAGGGTAACCTATTTTTTTAGCTGCAGCTAAACCTTCAGAAATTTTAGTTGTAGCTAATCCACGAGGTTGTGGTATGTTTAAATTTATTAAAAGGTTTTCAAATAATCTTCTATCTTCAGCACGATCAATAGCTTCTACTGATGTACCAATGATTTTAACACCACGTTCTTGTAATGGACCAGCCAAGTTAATTGCTGTTTGACCACCTAAAGAAGCAATTACACCATCAGGTTTTTCAAATTCAACAATGTTCATTACATCTTCTGGTGTTAATGGCTCAAAATATAACTTATCAGCAGTTGTGTAATCTGTTGACACAGTTTCTGGGTTATTATTAATAATAATTGCTTGGTATCCAGCTTTTTTAATAGTTTGAACAGCATGAACTGTTGAATAGTCAAACTCAACACCTTGTCCAATACGAATAGGTCCAGCACCTAATACAATAATTTTTCTTTGTTTAGATAATTTAGATTTATTTGTTCCTTGATAAGATGAATAGAAATAAGGAATGTATGCATTAGTGTGTAATGTATCAGCCATTTTATAAACAGGCATAATGTGATTGTTTTTACGTAAATTGAATAATTCAATTTCTTTCATCTTTCATTGCTTAGCAATGTATTTATCACCAAAACCAATTTTTTTAGCTTCTTTTAAAACTTTAATATCTTTTGGATTTTTAATAATTACTTTTTCATAATCAATAATTTTCTTTAATTCAATTAAGAAGAATTCAGTAATCATTGATACTTGGTGAATTTTCTTAGTAGATTCTCCACGTCTAATTAATTCAGCTACAGCATAAATGCTATCATCTCTAAATTGTTTAATGTATTCATAGATTTTTTCAGTAGAGTATGAATCAAATTTCTTTAATCAGAAGTGATAAACTCCGGTTTCAAGACATCTAACTGATTTAAGTAAACATTCGCTTAACGTAGAACCAATTCCCATTACTTCACCAGTAGCTTTCATTTGAGTTCCTAAAGCATTTGATGCAGAAGTAAATTTATCGAATGGGAATCTAGGTAATTTAGCAACTACATAGTCAAGAGTAGGTGCTTTAGCTGCGGTTGTGTTAGCAATCTTAATTTCATTAAGATTCATACCAACAGCAATTTTAGTTGTAACTTTTGCGATTGGATAACCAGATGCTTTTGAAGCTAACGCAGATGAACGAGAAACACGAGGGTTAACTTCAATTAAAAAGTATTCACTAGTTTTAGGGTTCAATGCAAATTGGACATTGCATCCACCAGCAACTTTAAGTTCTTTAATTAATTTAGTTGCACTTTTAATTAACATGTTTTCATCTTTTTTAGATAAAGACATGATTGGAGCAACAACGATCGAATCTCCTGTATGAACACCAACTGGATCGATGTTTTCCATACCACAGATAGTGATAACGTTATTAGCGTTGTCTCTCATCATTTCAAATTCAATTTCTTTATAACCCTTAACTGATTTTTCAACTAATACTTGGTGAACAGGTGATTGCATTAAAGCGTTTTCACCCAATTCAATCAATTCTTTTTCATTATTAGCAAAACCGCCACCTGTTCCACCTAATGTAAAACCAGGACGAAGAACTACTGGATAACCAATCTTCTTAGCAGCTTTTTTCATGTGTTCAAGATCATAAGTAATTTCTGAAGGAATGACAGGCTCATTAATAGATTCACATAATTCTTTAAATAATTCACGGTCTTCTGCTAGTTGAATACTTTCACTACTTGTTCCTAATAATTCAACACCACATTCTTTTAAAACACCTTTCTTTTCTAATTGAACAGCCATGTTCAACCCTGTTTGGCCACCAATTCCTGGAATAATAGCATCTGGTCTTTCATGACGGATGATTTTAGCTACATATTCTAATGTTAATGGTTCCATGTAAACTTTATCAGCCATTTGAACATCAGTCATGATAGTAGCAGGGTTAGAGTTTACTAAAACCACCTTATAACCTTCTTCTTTTAATGCTAGACAAGCTTGTGTTCCAGCATAATCAAATTCAGCAGCTTGTCCAATAATAATTGGACCTGAACCGATAATCATAATTTTTTTAATATCTTTTCTTTTCATAATGTTTTCTCCTTTTTAATGTTGCTTATTTTTTTATTTAATATTCATCCATTCAACATTATTTGGATCCTTCTGGAAAGCTAATAATTTACGATGCTCAATTTCATTAATGTAATTTTGGTTAAGAGCAAATTTAACTAATGTATTAAAGTTTGATAACGAATGATTAATTACATTAGCTTGTTTTAAGTTGTCTTCACATTTTTGCAAGTTATAAGTAAAAATTGAAGCAATGCCTAGAACATTAATCTTATTGTTTCTTAAAATATTAACAACTTCGATTGATGATCCGCCTGTAGACATTAAATCTTCAATTACTACTACTTTTGCATTTTCATGGATAAATCCTTCAATATGTTTTGCACGACCGTGATCTTTTATTTTGCTACGAACATAAGCTGTTGGCTTGTTCATTTTTGTAGCAACAATAGCTGCATGAGGAATACCGGCTGTTGATGTTCCAACAATGTATTCGGTTTCTGGGTAATATTCATTAATCATATTAACCATTTCATTTTCAATGATTTCTCTAGATTCTGGATAAGAGATAACTAATCTGTTGTCGCAATATATAGGTGATTTAATTCCGCTTGCTCAAGTGAAGGGGTTAGATGGAGAAAGAAAGACTGCTTTTATTTTCAATAACTCATTAGCTACGATTTCTTCTCTATTCATCTTATTCTCCTTCCTTTAATTATTTCATAATTAAAATTAAAAGTATTATATATAAAATACAAAAAAGACAATAAAATTATTTATTAATTTTAATCATTAAAAAGTCAATAGTAAACTCCCCGGTAATATAAAAAGTCCATAGTTGGACTTAAAATTAGTTTGTAAAGCACTATTTTAAGAAGATCTAGACTATCAACATTAAAAAGTATAGATTATTTAATCAATATGAGAGAGAATGGTTATCAAATATAGTAAAAAACACCCCTGTAATTGAACCGCCAGACTTTACAAATATATCCCCAACAACAAATAAGTCAGGTTACAGATTGAATAAACAATCTATGAAGACTTGAATTTAACTATAAATCATCGATTGAACTATATAATAGTCTCTATCAAACTAAGTTACTGGGAAGTTTAGTTTTGACTTAATAAATATATTATTTGAAAATATGAGGTTTTAAAACATCTTGAAGAATACCGACTAACAAATCTACTGCTGTAATTACCATAATAGCGTTAGGAAATCGTCTTGAAGTACAACGAAGGGTTCTCTCTTTTCTCCTAAGATATCATATTCATTGTTAATTTTGTTAATTTTCTTTTGATATTCCAATGCATTTGCACGAAATTTTTGTGCATTATTAAACCAGGCTCTTGCTTCTTCAGAATATGGAGAGTCTTCTTTTAAAAAAAGATATTCAGCAGTGTCTGCAAGGTCTAATTCATGATCGGCCATTGTCCGATATGATTCATTAATTCAGAAAAGCGCATGCACAGTAGATGCCATATACATACGCATAAATGGTACAATAGTAGCTGTAAATAACATTTCAAGTGATGCTGCAAGCAAAGCTACTATATGACAAGACAAGACATAATCATCATCGTCATCATTAACTGAATTAGATGAATAAGAAGGTTCTTTATATAAACAATTAATCATTTCATCAATTTTATCATCAGAGAAACCTGCATTTTTAAATTGATCACGATCAATTCATTGTTCAATAGCATCACCTTTCATTAATAGATTTGTTTTATATGCAATATTATTAGCATCAATAGCTGCTTTTTGCTTAGCTGTATAAGTAACTTGCGGATCTAAATTATTAATTATTGCATAGTCATCAGAAATTTTGTTATATGCATCATTTATTTGTTCTGAATAAATTCCAGTTTTATGAGTTTTTGGAG
>CAJTRF010000008.1 GCA_910578525.1 uncultured Mycoplasmatales bacterium
TCCAAACGATTATGCTATACTTGTAAGTGGTGTAAATTAACTTTTACAATCTAATTAAATATACACTTTATGTTTTAATCTTAAGAAGATGTAAGTTTAAATGACACAAAAAATGTATCCATTTTTGAGTACATTTTTTCTTAAAATTAGATTAATAAATTAATTAGCTGTATCTCAACCTGTGGTTGGAAAACCACCTTTTGTCTTAATTCAATCTAAAAATTCCTGTGAAGTAATTCATGGATTTATTAAAGACTCAACTTTTCCAGAAGGCGAAATATTTGCAAATGCACTTTCACCTATAGTAATTTTGTTTTGATAATTATCAGGTAAAACTCAAGCAATATATTTTAATGCTGAACAACTATTAAAAGCAGAATCACCAATTGTTTGTAAACTACTTGGGAATGTTACTGAACTTAGTGATGTGCAAGAATTAAAAGCATAACCATTAATAAGAGATAAGTTAAAGCATTTTGAAAGATCAATTGAAGTTAATGAACTACACATTTGAAAACAATTTGGACCAATCGAACACAAATTAGTGGCGTTTGAAAAATCAGCAGAAGTTAACGCTGAACAATTTTGAAAAGCACTTTGAGCAATCGTTTTCAAACTACTTGGAAAATTTATAGAAGTTAATGATGAACAATTGGCAAAGGTATCATCATCAATTGAAGTTAAAGCACTACAATTTGATAAATCAGCAGAAGTTAATGCATCACAATTTTCAAAAGCTTCTACCTCAATCATTTCTAAACTACTTGGAAAATTTATAGAAGTCAATTTTGAACAATTTTTGAAAACGTATCCTGAAATAAGTCTTAAACTAGTTGCATCTGAAAAATCAATTGAAACTAATGATGAACAATTCTGGAACGCTTCTTGTAGGATATATTCACATTTAGATCCTTCAGCAAAAGTTAATCTTGTAATAAACGATGGAATTGTTGTAGTGGATGTAGATGTACTAAAAAAAGCGTTTCTATTAACTTCTGTTACATTGGCTGGAATTTGCATTGTAGTGTATTTGCTATAAGCGCTTGGGTTTTCTAAAAATCCAGTGGAAAAACCTTTCAAAACACCATCTGTTATGTCATAAACTTCATCTGGTAAAACTCTTCAACTTTCTGGTAACTTGGCATTTTCTACTAAATAGTTAAGTAATTCTGGAGCATTGTGTCTATCATCAATCGGATTAGTTACAGTGATTGTTCCTCCAGTTGGACAAACACCTATAAATGAATCATGTGACAAGTTAGTGTCACCATTTCAAGCATCTCATGTAATACTACTTAAATTAATATTATGATTAAAAACTTGTCTGCCAACTGTAGTTAAATTTTTTGGAAGAATCACAGAACTTAAATTACAAAACATAAAAGCACTATCACCAATTGATTCTAAACTAATAGGGAAACTTACAGAAGTTAATGATGAACAATCTCGAAAAGCTCATCCACCAATTGATGATAAATTAGCACAACTAGATAAATTAACAATTTCTAATTTTGAGCAATCAGAAAATGCATATTCATTAATGAATTGTAAACTACTTGGAAAAGATACAGAAGTTAATCCTGAACAATCAATAAAAGCATACTCACCAATTTCAGCAAGACCAGTTGGAAAACTTAAAGAAGTTAGTGCTAAACAACCAGCAAAAGCATAAGCATCAATTAAGGATAAGTTAGTTGGTTTTGAAAAATCAACTGAAGTTAATGATGTACAATCTTCAAAAGCATTTTGATAAATTCCTGTCAAACTATCCGGTAAAGTTACAGAAACAAAAGGGGACATATTAAAACCCATTTGACCAATTGAAGAACAATGAGATCCTTCTTCAAAAGTTAATTTTGTAATAAAATCTGGAATAATTGAACCATAATTTTCATCTCAAAAAGCTTGATTAGCAATACTTGTTACTCTTGCTGGAATTTCCATTGTGTTGGATAATCTATATGCACTTGGATTTTCTAAAAATTTAGTAGAAAATCCTTTTAACACATTATTTTCAATTCAATACACATCCTCTGGTAATTCTGCAGGTGGTAATCAGGTGTCTGGCAACCCACCATTATTCACTAAAAGCTGTAATAAATTTACATTATCATACTCATTAGGGTTAGTTACTATAATTGCTCCTGCAGAAGAAATGTTAAGAAAAGGAAGAGATTCAGGATCATCTGGTAAAACAGTGTCACCTTTTCAACGATCTCATGTAATACTACTTAAATTTGAACAATTATTAAAAGCCTTTACACCAATTGAATGTAAGTTGCTTGGAAAACTTACAGAAATTAATGCTGAACAACCAGTAAAAGCGTATGAGCCAATTAATGATAAATTTATACAATTTGAAAAATCAGCAGAAGTTAACGCTGAACATCCCATAAAAGTAGCATGATCAACCGATTTTAAATTACTTGGTAAAGATATAGAAGCTAATGATGAACAACCTAAAAAAGCATCTTGGCCAATTGTTTCTAAACAACTTGGAAAACTTACAGAAGTTAATGATGAACAATTGGCAAAGGTATCATTACCAATTGAAGAACAGTTAGAACCTTCTTCAAAAATTATTTTTGTAATAAAAGGTGGGATTTTAGAACGTAATTCAGCATTGGTATAATCAGTGAAAGCGCCATCTGCAATACTTGTGATTTTAGCCGGAACTTGGATCGCGTCACATATGCCATCATATTGGGACAAATTAATACCTTCTCTAAAACCTCTTAAAACATCGTTTTCATCAATGTAATAAACACTTTCTGGTAAAGAAACTTTTGATTCTTTTGCAGAGCAACTACTAACTAACACAGGAATTGATGAAACAATCGCAATACCAGACGTAATAGATACAAGTGATTTTAACAACTTCTTGTTCATATTTATCTTCTATATTGATAAATATACTCTTTTTTGCAAGAAAAATTTAAAAAAACATAAAAAATGTACGAACATTTTAGTACATTTCTTTTTTTCAAATTAGATTAATAAATTAATTAGCTATATCTCAACCCGTGGTTGGAAAGCCACCTTTTGTCTTAATTCAATCCAAAAATTGTTGTGAAGTAATTTGTGGATTTAAAGACTCAACCTTTCCTGTTAAAGAAATATTAACAAAAGCGTTAGTTTTAATCATTATATTAATGTAGTTAGTTGGTAAATCTCAAGCAATATATTTTAATTTAGAACAATCTTTAAAAGCATCTTCAGAAAATGTCATCAAACTACTTGGAAATGTTACAGAAGTTAATGATGTACAATTTTGAAAAGCACCTGCTCCAAGTCTAGTAAGATGACTTGGAAAGTTTATAGAAGTCAATGAAAAACAATAACCAAAAGTCACATCACCAATAGTGGTTAAACTATCCGGCAAAGTAACAAAGGTGATAGGTGATTGTGGAAAGGCATACATACCAATTGAAGAACAATTAGAATTTTTAGGAAAAATTAATTTTGTAATAAATGGCGGAATTGTCGTTCCATCTTTTGTATCATTAATAAAAGCCTCAGCATTAATACTTGTAACATTAGCCGGAATTTCCATAGTATTACATTTACCATCATATTGAGACAAATTAATACCTTCTTTAAATCCTTTTAATACATTATTTGCATCAATGTTATAAACAGTGTCTGGCAATGGATTATTTTTTTGTGAACATGCACAGTTAGTAACTGTAAACGGAATAGATACAGTGGCTCCTAATCCACAAGTAATGTCTACTATTGATTTGATTAGTTTTTTATTCATATTTTTCTATTTTATTTTTACAAGTATAACTTTTTTTGCAACAAATTTGTTGAAAAAATACTTCCTTTATTGTGTTAAAAGTATTAAATTTTAGTTTATTGAAATTAAATATTAGTTAAAATACAAATAAAACTTAACATAGACTTTACACTAATCATCACTTAAGATTTTGATAAATGCATCTTGTGGTACTGAAACATTACCAATAGCTTTAAGTTTTTTCTTACCTTCTTTTTGTTGCTCTAACAGTTTCTTCTTACGACTAACATCTCCACCATAACACTTAGCTAATACGTTTTTATACAAAGCTTTAATGTTTTCTCTAGCGATAATTTTTCCACCAATAGCTGCTTGAATAGGAATCTCAAACTGTTGACGTGGAATGTGTTCTTTTAATTTCTCACAAATCTTTTTAGATTTAGCTCTTGAAAAATCTGTATGAGAAATTAAAGATAAAGCATCCACTTTAGTACCGTTTAATAAAATGTCAATTTTCACAAGATTTTGTGGTTTATAACTTGTAAACTCATAATCCATCGTGGCATAACCACGTGAAATAGTTTTTAAGTTATCAAAAAAGTTATAAATAATTTCCCCTAATGGTATTTCGTAAACTAATCTACGTCTAATACAATCAACATATTCTAAATCAATGTATTCTCCACGGCGATTATGACATAAATCCATAATGCCACCAATGTATTCTTCTGGAGTGATGATTGATAATTTGACAAAAGGTTCTTCTATTTGTTTAATATAAGTACGGTCTGGTAGCTTAGATGGGTTATCAACCATCATAGTTTTACCACTTGTTAACAAAACTTTATATTTAACACTTGGAGCTGTTAATATCAATTCAATATTAAATTCTCTTAAGATTCTTTCTTTAATTACATCCATGTGTAATAATCCTAAGAATCCACAACGAATACCAAACCCTAAAGCTTTGGAAGTTTCGTATTCATATGTCAATGATGAATCTGATAAAGAAATTTTCATCATTGCCTCTTTTAGATCATCAAATTTTGAGTTATCTATAGGATAGATACCACAATATACCATTGGTAAGATTTTTTTGTAACCCTTTAATGGAACATCAGCTGGTTTATCAAAATCCGTGATAGTATCACCAACACTAATGTCTTTTGCTGTTTTAATGTTGGCAGCTACCCAGCCAACTTCTCCAGATAATAATTCTTGTTTATTAATAACTTTAGGTGTTCTTACACCAAGCTCTGCTACAATAAAGTCTTTATTGCTAGACATCATTTTAATGTGTTGTCCCACTTTGATAGTTCCATTTTTTACTCTAATTAAACAAATAACACCTTTGTATGAATCATAATAACTATCAAAGATCAACACTTGTAATTTAGCATTATCATCTCCAACTGGACGAGGAACACATTTAATAATTGCTTCAATAACTTTTTCTACATTTAACCCTGTTTTAGCAGAAATGCAAGGTGCATTAGAGCAATCTATTCCAATTAGATTTTCAATTTCTTGCTTTGTATTTTCAATGTTGGCAGTTGGTAAGTCAACTTTGTTGATAATTGGAATAATTTCTAAATTATTTTCTAATGCTAAATAAATGTTAGACAAGGTTTGAGCTTCTACACCTTGTGAAGCATCAACAACTAATAAAGCACATTCGCAAGCTGCTAAACTTCTTGAAACTTCATAAGTGAAGTCAATGTGCCCAGGTGTATCTATTAAATGGAAAATATAGTTTTTATTATCTTCATCAAAATGATAATGCAATTGAATTGCATTCAATTTTATAGTAATTCCACGTTCACGTTCAATGTCCATGGAATCTAAGATTTGATCTTGCATTTCTCTTTTTTCTAGTCCATGTGTTAACTCAATGATCCGGTCAGACAAAGTTGACTTACCATGATCAATGTGAGCAATAATACTAAAATTTCTAATCTGTGATTTGTCCATTTTTATCAAAAGATTTTAAAAATTGAGTAAAGTATTTGTAGAACAAATTGGGTTGATCGACAGACACACAATGTGCAGCATTGTGAATAATATGAACTTCTAGATCATCAACGTTAGACATATAGTTTTCATAAGTATCTGTTAAAGGAATGTAAATATCCTTTTCTCCTAACAGCAGTAAAGCAGGGACATCGATTTTGTCAATGCCATTTTGAATTCTATTTAATGAAGAAATATTTAAAATATTCAGTAGTAAACTTGAATATTCTTCTTTTTGTTCAGCCATATCTCTAAAATAATGTGTTAATTTTGGTTTCAACAATTTTCTAGTCATTTCTTCCTTAATTAATGTGATGGTATTTCTAATAGAACTAAAAGAACGATTAACAACTCTTTTGTTGTGAGGAGCTTCTAAAATAATACCTTTTAATTTATTACCAAACGCTTTTTCACCAGCCAAAACAGAAGTTAATCCTCCGCCCATAGAGTGCCCCATGATTACAAAAGATGGTAAATTTAATTTTTTAATTTGTTCAATTACATATTTAACTAAAAAATCAAATGTGATGTCTTCAATATCATACAAATCTTTCAAAGATCCATGACCAGGTAAATCAAAAGTATAAAATTTATAACCAGCCTTTTTAACTGCTTTAGCTAACATAGGATGATCTAATTTATTGGCACTAAATCCGTGGATATAAATTAAATTTTTCTTACTCTTCATTTAATGATATTATAATTTTAATAATGAAAAATGTTATCAATTCTAGGGATATTGTTAAAGACCTAGAAGATAAAGGATTGGTTGTTGATGACAGTAAACAATTCAACTTCTACATTAAGAATTTTAATTACAATACTGTAATTTTGAATTACAGTGATGTTTTTTACTTAGATGATAACAAGAAAAAATATGATCCAGAAGCTAATAGTTCACATTTAATTGCTTTATATAAATTTGATCATGACTTAGGAAATCACATTTTAAGATACATCTTAGTTATTGAAAAAATGTTAAATACTAATGTAGCTTATGAGATTATTAATGAGTTTCACATTACAGATAGATGTTTATTTAAAATTAATGAAAAATTCATTATTCAAAACATTTTATCAAATTTTAATAGTGTAGAAACTCATTTATCTCCTAAATTATTTATTCATTCATGAATAAAATATTGCTCTACTAATAAAATAACTAAAAAATACTACAATCCTAATGGAAGAGATGAAATGGCTAGATGAGAAAATTGCCCATTAGACATAATGTGTTTAACATGAAGTTTCTCTACCACATTCTCTATCTTTTTAGCATTAACAGATAGGGTAAGAAACAGAATTGTTAATAACTTTAGGTTATATCCAAGTCAATTAAAAGGTTTTTCTGATTTCCTTAAAAACGTTTTAAATATTAGAAATTTAATTTCACACAATTATCCAATCTATAATTGTGAAGTTAAATATCAATCTCCTGAATTAACTGAAATATATAATTCAATTTTTAACACAAATATAAATCATATCTCAGTTATGAACATGGTTGAACTTATTGAATACTTTGCATTCAATAAAACTTTAGTTTCAAACACTAAATACTATTTAAAGAAAATGCAAGTTCCAGAAAAGTTTAAGGTAAAGATCGAACAAAAATTAAGTAAATAATATGGCTAAAACTTTATATAAAAACTATTATTTAAGTTTATATGAAACAGAACGTGGTTTTATTTTTGCTCAAAGAAGAAATATTAATTCTACTGCTGCTCTTTTATATAAAAAAGAGAAGAATGATTACAAATTCTTATTAAGATATCAACCGCTTCCCGAATTAAAAATTAATAATAAAAAAAGTGGTTGAAAGCAATTGTTTCCATGTTGTGTAACTGGTTCATTAGAACCAAAGGAAACACCAACAACAAATTGTATTAAAGAAGTTTTAGAAGAAACGGGATACAAGATTTCTAAAAAAGATATTAAATCTTCTTGTATAGTTGTTGCATCTACTCAATCAAATGAATGTGTTTACAATTTTATTGTAGACATTACTAATGTCAAAAAAGTAAATAATGGTGATGGTGATGGAAGCGTCTTTGAAGAAGTTTCAAGAAACATTTGAGTATCTCACAAAGAACTTAAAAATATTTTAAAAAACAAACTTTATTTATCTAGTCTAGCTAGTGCATACTTATTATTTGTTGATAAGATTCTAACTAAATAAAATATTTCATTTATAAACTAAATACACAACACTATGTATTGCATAAAAGATATAATAAGATAATAAACATATGATTAATTTAAATAACAAAAATAAAAATAAGTTTACTCTTAAAGCCGTTAAAAAAATATCAACTAATACAGATGAATTTAATAAACAATTTCTATATGAATTAGATCCTAAAGATTTCTTAGGAGGTAATTTTTATAAAAAAATGAGAAATTACTTTGAAAAAATTAAATTCAATATTAATATTGATTTAAATTCATTCTTAGCTATTGTTAAAAAAGAAGATCAATTACCTTTATTAAATGCAATTTTTTCAAGTCATGAAAATATTTATCATTTACCTTGTTGTTTTAAGTCAAAGTTACCTACAAAGATTCATCATAACTTTTTAGTAGATACTAAAAAATATGGCAAAGTAGTTAATGAAGCACTTTCGTTTGTTTATGCTGAATCTTTCTCTAGAAAGCTAATGGGATTACCAAACAATTATTTAAACCCAGCTAAATTTGTTCAATTTATAAAAGAAGAATTTAGTAAATTCAACAAACTTGAAATTAAAGTTTTAGAAAAGAGAGACTTAATAAATAAAAAAATGAACCTAATCTTAGGAGTTGGTGCAAATGCTAAGAAAGAAGACGAACCTATGTTATTGGTTGTTTCTTCAAAAGTAAAAACAGGTAAAAAATTAGCATTAGTGGGAAAGGGTGTTTGCTTTGATACCGGAGGATTAAACTTAAAACCAGGTTCATACCTAATGGGTATGAACTATGACATGTCAGGCGCGGCTGTTGTGGTAGGAACTATGATGGCTATTGCTAATAATAACATTAATGCAAATGTTTCAATCGTTTGCCCACTAGTAGTTAATGACATCAGTAATGAAGGTATGAAAGTGTCTGATGTAATTACTTCATACTCTAAACAAACTGTAGAGATTACTAATACAGATGCTGAAGGTAGATTAATTTTAGCAGATGCTATTACATATGCAGAAAAAGATCTTAAAGCAGATACAATTGTTTCTATCGCAACATTAACAGGCGCAGTAGAATATTGCTTTAGTGATGTATACACACCTGTTTGATGTACAAACAGAAAACAATTTAATTTATTTCAACAAGCTGCCAATAAAGCAGGGGAACTTATATGAGAAATGCCAATGCATTTTGAATATGAAAATAGAATGAAGTCTTCTAAGATAGCCGACATGTTAAATAGTGAAAAAACAAGAGGGGCTGGTAGTTCTACAGCTGCTTGTTTCTTATCTTTCTTTAGAAAAAAAGCAAACTATAACCATATGGATATCGCTTCTACAAATGAATACAAATCTTTACCATTACCAATTATGGTAAAGACTCTATACTACTTTACAAAGGAATTTAAATAAATATGTTATTAAAAAATAAAGTTGCAATCATTACTGGTGGAACAAGAGGAATTGGTTTTGAAATAGCAAGACAATTTATTATTAACGGAGCAAATGTAGCTATTTGTGGTTCAAGAGATGAAACTGTTAATAATGCTTTAACATTGTTAAAGCAAGAATTTAAAGACTTAAATATCCTAGGTTTTAAAACTAAATTAACTGATGAACAAGAAGTTAACGACATGTTTAAACAAGTTGAAGAACATTTTGGAAAAATAGATATTTTAGTTAACAATGCAGGTGTGTCATCTGCTACTCCAATTCAAAATTACACAGCAGAAGAATACGATAAGATTGTTAACATTAATATCAAATCTGTCTTTATTTGTTCAAAAGTAGCTGTAAGCTACTTAGCTAAAACTAAAGGTGTTATTTTAAATACAAGTTCAATGGTAAGTAAATATGGACAACCATCTGGAATAATGTATCCAGTAAGTAAATTTGCTGTTAATGGATTAACTATCTCATTAGCTAGAGAATTAGCAAGCAAACATATAAGAGTAAATGCAGTTGCTCCTGGTATAACAAAGACAGACATGGTTAAAGCATTACCAGATGCTGTTATTCA
The DNA here is from genome assembly GCA_910578525.1 of uncultured Mycoplasmatales bacterium. GTDB lineage: Bacteria > Bacillota_I > Bacilli_A > Mycoplasmatales > Mycoplasmoidaceae > Malacoplasma_A. The sequence goes on from CAJTRF010000008.1 coordinate 9,932, forward strand.
ACCATTAATTAAAACAATACCTTTAGGTCGTATTGGAGAACCTAAAGATATTGCTAATGCTTTTGTGTTTTTAGCTAGCGATATGGCTAGTTATATCACAGGCGAAGTCATCCATGTAGATGGATGCGCTCGTGCATAATTAATCAACTAATAATGGTTTTCCTGTCATTTCAGTAGGAATTTCAATATTCAAATATTTTAATATAGTAGGTGCTATATTACATAATGCAGCTTGTTCATTAGACAAGTTAATGTTGTGGTCTGTAATTATGAAAGGAACAGGATTTGTTGTATGTTTTGTTACTGGTTTACCAGATTCATCAGCCATCTCGTCAGCGTTTCCGTGATCCGCAGTGATAAACAATGTTGTTTTTGTTTCTTGAGCTTTATCATAAATTCTAGAAACCATTTCATCAACTGTTTCTACAGCCTTAATAGCAGCTTTAAGATTGCCAGTATGACCAACCATATCACCATTAGCAAAATTAACAATGATAACATCAGTTTTATCCATTTCATTAAGTAACTTATCAGTCACTTCTAAAGCTGACATTTCAGGTTGTAAATCATAAGTCGCTACTTTTGGTGAATTTACAAGAATCTTTTTTTCATTAGGGAAATCAATTTCTTTTCCGCCATCAAAAAAGAATGTAACATGTGCATACTTTTCAGTTTCAGCAATTCTTAATTGCTTTTTATTATGATCTGCTAACACTTGACCAAAAGTGTTTTTAATCACTTGTGGTGGGTAAGCTACCATTGAAGGAGTGATTCCTTCATAATTCATCATTGTAACAAAGAAAATATTTTCTTTGTGAACATTCTTGTAGTCATAATAATGACTACCATAAATCATGTGAGTTAATTGTCTAGCACGGTCTGGTCTAAAGTTAGCAAAGATGACTGCATCATTGTTCATTAAAGTAATTTGTTCTTTAGAAACTCCTTTATTGTATGCAGGTAAGATAAATTCATCAGTAACATCTTTTTCATATGAACCTTGTACATATTTAATAGGATCTAAGAAACAGTTATCAGTTTCACAGGTAATAGCTTTATAAGCTAATTCAACACGATCTCATCTTTTGTCACGATCCATTGCATAATATCTTCCAGAAATTGTAGCTAACAACCCATTACATGATTGTAATTTAGATAAAATGATTGGTAGATCATTAATAAATGTTTTAGGATCTACATCTCGTCCATCGCTAAAACAATGTAAAATTGGTTGAACATTGTTTTGGTAAGCCAAATCAATTAAAGCTAAAATGTGGTTAAGATTTGAATGAACTCCACCATTAGAGCATAAACCCATAATGTGAAACTTAGAATGATGCTTTTTAACGTGATCAATTGCTTTTATAAAAGCCTCATTCTTATAGAATTGTCCGTCTTCTAATTCTTTATTTATTAAAGAAAGACCTGTATAAACAATTCTTCCTGCCCCAATATTTAAATGACCAACTTCTGAATTACCCATTTGACTATCTGGTAATCCTACATAGTGACCAGAAGCTTGTAATTGTGTATGTGGATATTCTTTTAACAATTTATCTAAACATGGAGTTTTAGCTAATGCCACTGCATTATTTTTGGTATTAGCATTAATACCAACTCCATCCATAATAATTAATATTGCTTTACTATTTCTCATTTTGTTTCTTTGCTCTTATATATTCAGGACAAGATGTAATAATCTTGTAAAGGCTTTCTGCTTTCATTGATGCTCCACCAATTAATCCACCATCAACATTATCTAATGATAAGATATCTAAAGCATTTTCTGGTTTAAGACTTCCACCATATAGAATTCTTACAGAATTTCCGGCATTACCAAAAATATTTACAAGAATTTTTCTAATTTTATTGCATGTAGTTTTAATTTCATTAATTGTTGGAGTTATACCAGTACCGATTGCTCAAATAGGTTCATATGCAATAATTACTTGACTAGCCAATTCTGGTGAAATATTTGCACAATCAGCAACTAATTGCTTTTCAAGAACAGCAATTGTTTTTTTCTTTTTATATTCAGTTAATGATTCACCAATACAAATAATTGGAACCATTTTGTTATCAAGTAGCTTTAATGCCTTTGCATTAATCATAGTGTCAGATTCATGTAAGTATTGTCTTACTTCTGAATGACCTAAAATTACATAGTTAATATCAAATTCTTTTAATTGAGAATAAGAAATTTGAGAAGTATATGCACCTTTTTCAATACCAGCAGCATTTTGTGCACCAACTATAATGTTACTTTTTAGCATACTACGTGCTGGTAGTATTGATAAAAATGTTGGAGCAACGCCATATTGAATATTGGTTTTCTTTAAAATTTTGTCTTTTCTAGTTAATTTGTTAAATGTTTTACTGAAAGTACTTACATCATTATAAATCATGTTCATTTTTCAGTTTCCAAAGATAAATTTGCTATTTTTCTTCATTTTTGTACCCTTTATTTATTGATAAATTAATTATATTAGTAATTGATAGAATAAAATGATTAAAAATTAATATCCAATATTTTTATTTGTTGTTACAATATTCAATTTACTTTTATTCAAAAAACAAGTAAATATTATTTGATTGAAGTTAACTCATGCGCTTCTAGATCAAATGCATAAGCTTCAAGAGCAAGTGTATATCTAATTGTTAAAGTTACTATTAGAATTGCTGTTAGTATGAAATTTAATGAGATTATATTGTTAACACTACTCAAAAGTTAAACCATAATTTACATCTTTAATACAGTTAAGGCTGTTCTTGATGTTTTTAATAAAAACAACATTAAGAGTTTTTACAAAAAACACTAAGTAAAGGACAACTTTGCATTTTTAATAAAAATGCATATAATTATCTTTGTAATTGACAAATTATTAGTTTGTTATGAGTAATATATATATATATATATAAGATCAAATTTAAACTTATGCGTAAATCTACTAGGTAATTTTTAACTAGTAGATTTTTTGTCAACAAAATATAAAGAGAGGAAAATTATGAACAAAAAAACAATTATAAAAATAGTATCTTCATGTTTTAGCGCTGGCATACTTGCTTGTCCAGCAATTACATCATCTATTAATACTAATAATACTAGCGTAAACAAAAAAGATATTGTTTTAAATGATACAATAGATAATACTGTTAAAAATGATGATCCCAAAACATCAAATTCTAAAGTTAATTATTTATCAGAAATAATTTCTGTTGCTGCTAATCGAGTAATTGAATTAGTAGAAGGAAATGTAGAAGCAACAGGTACTATAAATCTTTGTTTGGTAAAAGAATATCAACAAGACAATATGACATTCAAATATGCATATCACATGGTTGGTAATAATAATCTTGTTACAAATGAAAACTGTACTTACAAAATTATTCCAAGTATTGACATTGAAGGATATGGAGAATATGAAATAACTAGAATCACTGATCAGGTTTTTGGTCAAACAACCAAAGGAAAAATAATTATTTCGGATACATTGACTCACATTTATAATGGATTTAATAATTCAGGAGTTAATGAAATAGATTTTTCTCAAGCAAAATCATTAAAAATTATTGGTGAAAGATCTTTTTCTGGATGCTTAAATTTAACATCAATTGATTTTTCAAATGCAACAAAATTAGAAAAAATAGAATATTCTGCATTTTCTTATTGTAATGCAATTACAAGCATTAATTTTACTGGTGCTACTTCGCTTGAAAGTATCGAATACGAAGCGTTTAAAGGTTGTTCAGGATTGGGGAGTTTGGAAGATGGACTTAAAATTAATTGTCCATCATTAAAATATCTAGGTGAAGGGGTATTTTATGAATCAAATTTGAAAAAAATTGATTTGTTTTCAACTAGTATTGTTGAAATTGGTGCAGATTGTTTTTATGGTAGTGAAGAATTAACAAAAGTTATACTTCCAAATACACTTCAAAGAATATATCAAGAAGCATTTGCTTGTTGCACAAAATTAACTACTGTAAATTTAAATGAATGTGAAAATTTGTATAGAATTGATGGCGGTGTATTTCGTGAGTGCGACCTACAACCAGCAATTATTTTTCCAAAAAAATTACAACAAATTGGAAATAATACATTTAGCGGAAATATTAATTTGCAAAATATTGATTTTACCAATTGTACAAAATTAAAAAAAATAGAGCCTTATGCATTTTCAGGTTGTAATAAATTAAGTGGAAAATTGTGAATTCCATCTTCAGTAAGATCTATAGGTGCTTGTGCATTTGGTAGTAGAACGACTAAAGATGTTAATTTTTCAGACATTTATTTTAATTGAACAAAATCAGAGTTAATTAGCTTAGATGATAAAATTGATTTATCAATAAATTGACATCCTGAGATAGCTACTGGTGAAGCAGGAACCAAAATTCATGTATTAGACAACACTGCTCAATATTATTATGGTATTGATAACTTTTTCGACAAAATAGACATTTTAGATGTATGAAAACCATGAATTCAACCAAGCGATTTACTTCAAGGTGAAAAACCATACTCACATGAAACTATTCGTGTTCTAGCAAAAGATATTTTGTCTGAACAAAATATTCAAGGAGATGCTACTTTAGATGTATACACTGATGAAAATAGTAATGAAAGTTATATACTAACTAGTTTGTTAATAACTTCAGATACTAACATTCCAACTATCACAATTAATGATTCATATCAAGGTAAAAAAATTACTGCAATTTCCTCTAAGTGTGTAGGTGTTTCTAAATTTGTTGAAAAACTAACTTTACCAAGTGATTTATTGTTTATAGGAAAAGAGGCATTTAATATTTATAATCCGGGCCATTTTAGCTGTGATTTTGTTGATTTTTCAAGATGTTCTAAACTTGAAAAAATTGGTGAATGTGCTTTTAATAATTGTGATATTAACGCTGCCAATATAAATAAAGCAACTAGTTTAAGAACAATTGAATATAGAGCGTTTTTTAATTCAGATTGTGAAGGTATTAAATATTTTGATCCTTATGAACCAACTAAATTAGATTTAAGCAATTTACATAATTTAAAATCAATTGAAGCAGGAAGTTTTTGAGGATGCTTTAGCCTTAAAAATGAAGATAATGAATTGATGGATTTAATTCTACCTGACAATATTGAATATATTGGAGCTTCATGTTTTTCAAGAGATTTAGATACACATCCTTATGAATCTAAGATAAAAAGAATAGATATGACGAATTCAAAATCTCTTAAAAAAATTGGGACACGTGCTTTTTATATTTGTCAAAATCTAGAAACTATTGTTGACTCAACAAGATCTGAGGAAGTAGTTGGACTTCCAGAAGAAATTCAAGAAATTGGAGACAATGCTTTTAGTTATACAAAATTAACAGGAAAATTAATAGTACCAAAAAATATTACGTCAATAAACGATTACTGTTTTGAAAAGTGTAATCTAACAGATATCGATTTTAGTCTTGCAAAAAATTTAAAATATATTGGTGATGGTGCATTCAATAGAAATTATTCGTTAAAATCAATAAACCTTGAAAAAGCTACTTCATTAAAACAAATCGGTACTACTATTAAAAAAGACTATAGTTATGTTTTTGGTGGATGCAGAAGTCTAACTGGTACTTTAGGTATACCAAATAGTGTTAATTATATAAATAATTTTACATTTAGTGCTGTTAGTGATGCTGATGGTCCTACATTTAATTCAGTAAATTTATATTGAACAACAAGTCATTTATCATTAAGTAAAACTGAAGATAATTCAATTACTTTGAACGAAAATTGATATCCAAAATTGACTCCTGATGTAAAAGTGAACATAGTTGACGGAACCGAAAATTTATATACAGATTTAACAAACTTTCCTCAAGAATGAATAAATCGTTTTCCTACAAGCGATAAGTTATATGCAGGAATTAAATTTATAGGTGAATATAAATTAGAAAACATTTCTACATCTGCTATAAAAGAATTTACAAGAAGCTATGCTAACATTGTAACAGACAATATTAAGTATATTGATTCTAATGGTACAATAGATGATTCAGTTACCCCAAATTTAAATGATTTTTCTTATAGTTTAGAAGCTGAAAATGGAACAGACCTATCTAGTTTAGGTATTATTATAGATTCTAATGGTGTAATTTCTATAAAAAGTAAACGCACTTGAAAAGGCAATATAAGGATTGTCATTAAGGAATCAAAATATGGTTATATATTAAAAACTGACTATTTCTATTGTAAAATAAGTTCAATTTGAACTCTTTTACCATTAATATTAGGAATTACTCTTGGATGTATACTATTAATCGGAATAATTGTTTTATTGATCAAAAGAAGAAAAAATAAAAAATAATAGTAAATATATTTTCAATATATATACATATATACTAATTAATGATCTGGTATCCTAAGGCGTTTTTGAAGAATCCGGTGTTGAATTATTAAGAACAAACCACAAAGAAAATAGGTACCCAGTTGTATTACGTCTTACATTCATATTAGGTGGAACTAGTAGTGGTTTTACATACAATTTAAAAGAATTAATTGAATTATAGAAAACACTTTAATTCAATCACTTGTTAACCAAATATAAATGAAAAAAAGTGTTAAAATTTATAAAAATTTTAAATGTGCATCATTGTGATAATAAAATTATTACTATCTGTGGAATGGAAAATATTGACCTAGTTATTTATGAAAGAACTCGATTATTGTTACTCCGATAATGACTTTGTCCAAAAAGGATGAGAACATATTGATTAAGAGCACAACTAAATTATTTAAACCATTAAAATTACTAAAGAAACATTATTTTGATAAGATTAATAAAATTTTTTTATTCATAAAACAACGAAAATACTGGGGTTTTTCAATAAATGAAAAAATTTTTTACAAAAATCAGTAACTAAAACCATAGATATATAGTGAAGGGATAAATAGCATATTTAAACCTTCATGAATGGTAACTAAAGCACACATAAATACATTAATACAAATGGTACTTTTATTTAATACATTAAAATATGATAAAGTCAAAAATTTAAATTCTTTAATTGAAAATGGCAAACCTCGAACATTCAATGTTCTTTATAACTGCAATGATATAATAATATTACAACCTATGAAACAGCGAGTTAGCAAACCAGGTAAGTCAGGTATGAAACAAAAATCATTAAGACAAATAGTCTTAGAAGGTTTTGCAAGACAAGAAGAACGTTGGGAATGTCAAGAACAATTTAATAAACAGGTAATAAATCGTTTAGATAGACATGATCAATTGTTTCAAATGGTTCTTGATCAATTCAAGAAGCATAAATGAATTGAATAAATTTAAAACTAAATACTACTAAATATTTAGTTAAAAGAAAGGAATAAATATGAAAAAAATTAGTCAAGATCTGAAGAAAAAGACTAATGGCGGTTTAGGTGTTATGGCTGCGTGAGTAGCAGTTATGGCTGTTACAATGATTGCTAGCACCATAGGCTCAACAATTACTAGTGTAGTGGATAAAGTCACAACTGACTCAAGTAATAGCCAAAAGTCTTATTCTACTTCAAATGCTAAAAAATCTACTTATGTAAGAATGTCTCCATTTCCAAACAGAAGTGCAGTAAGCATGTGAATGTAATTCAGATTTATCAAATAATTAAGTATTAATCTATATTAATACTTTTTTATTTATAATATAAAACTAATTATATGAAGAAAACTAATGTTAAAAGCAAATCTAAAAAGATAGTTGAAACAAAAAAATCTTCTCCTAAAAAGAAGATTGCTAAATCATCAAAACCTGTGAAAAAAGTCACAAAGAAAGCTGTTAAAAAACAACCTAAAAAAGTTAATAAACCAAAAAAAAGTATTAAAATTACGAAAAAGATTAAAACTAAATCAAATAAAAAAAGCATTAAAACAAAGCCTACAAAGAAGCCGATAAATAAATCAGCAAACAAGAAAAAGTCATATTTTTCAACAATCCTTGAATCAAAAGGGACAGCCAACAAGATTACTGATTTTGAATATGGCATTAAACTAAAAAAACTTTTAAAAGATCACCAAAAAAAGCATCGTAACAAAAATGTTATTGATATTAAAATTGTTAAAAACAATTTTAAAGGGTGAGACTACACTGATGAACTACATCAAAAAATTGAAAAATCTTTAAAAGATGTTGGTATCAAAATAACTGGTACATTAGCTAATGCTGATGATTATGATGAAGATGTTCCAAAGAACAAACATTTTCAAGTTAATAATTTGCAAGGAATTAAAATTTCTACAAAAGACCGTGTTGCTGATGGTGTAAGAACGTTCTTAGGTACTTTAAGTTACTCTAAAATGTTAAATGCTAAAGATGAAGTAGTAATCGCTAGAAAACTTGGTTCTACTAACCCTAGAGAAAGAGAATATGCTGTTAACCAATTAGTTACTTCTAACTTAAGACTTGTAACAAGTATTGCTAAAAAGTTTTCTAACAGAGGATTGGATATGGAAGATCTAATCCAAGAAGGAACTATGGGTTTAATCAAGGCTATTCAAAAGTTTGATTATAAACGTGGTAATAAGTTTAGTACTTATGCAACTTGATGAATTAGACAAGCAATTACTAGAGCAATTGCTGAACAATCAAGAACCATAAGAATTCCTGTTCATATGCTTGAATGTATCAACCAAATTTCGCATGCTGAAAAGGAATTAACAACTGAATTAAGTAGAACACCAACAATTGAAGAGTTAACTCAAAAATTAAAATCTATGGGTCACAACTATTCAATTAAAAAAGTAAGTGATATTAAAAAGATCAGTGTTGATCCTGTTTCTCTTGACAAACCAATCGGTCATGATGAAGAATCACAATTTGTAGATTTTATTAAAGAAACAGATTCTGAAACTCCTGATAAATTTACAGAAAACGATCTTGTTAAGGATCATATTAACGATTTGTTAAAAACTGTATTAACTGAAACTGAAGAAGAAATCGTTCGTTTAAGATATGGAATTATAAGAAAAGAATTACCAGCTGTTAGAGCAACTGAAGGTAATAAAAAACCAATAATTTCTTATTCAGAATCATTAATTAATGATCAGAATTTAACTGAAGAGCAAAAATTAAATGAAATCAATAAAAATTACAAATCTCCATTATCTTTAGGAGAAACTGCTAAGGTTTTAGGAAAAACAAGAGAATCTATTAGACAAATTGAAGCAAAAGCAATTAGAAAACTAAAACACCCAAGCAAGAGTGCTAAGTTATTAAACTTCATGGTTGATGCGGATTAATAAAATAGTCAATTTAATTAAGCCAAATAGCATTATTATTGATGTTGGTAGCGATCATGCAAAAGTAGCAATTAAGTCTTTAACTAATAAGGTTGCTACTTTTGTTTATAACATAGAAATTAATCAAGCACCATTAGACAATACGATTAAAAACATTAATAAATACAATTTATTAAATAAAACTAATAATATCTTAAATGATGGTTTAAAAGGTTTAAAAATTAAAGATACAATCGACTATTGTATTATTGCTGGTATGGGTGGAAAAAATATTGTTAATATTTTATCTAACAAGTCCAAACAATTGCAAATTGATAGCTATATTTTAGTTCCTAACAATAATGCTTATTTGTTAAGAACTTATTTAAAGGACAATGGTTATAAGATTCAATATGAAGAAATAATTAAAGAATCTAATCATTATTATGAACTTATTCAAACTAGCAAACATAATGGTTTAAAAATCAATTCTAATGAAGATTGTTATTTTGGTAGTTACAATTTAAAACACCAAAACAAGAATTTTAAAGAATACCACAAAAATAAATTTGACCACATCCTTAATAGCAAAAATCATTTAGTTAACGAACAAAAAGCTAAAGAATTAGAATTATTGAAAAAGGTTTGTAAAAAATAAACTCCCAAATGGGAGTTTTAATTTTATCTCTTGAAAATTGAATTAAAGATTTCGTCGTAGTGCTCTACTAAATGGAATTTGATTTTATCTCTTACTTCTTGTGGAACATCATCAAGATATCTTTCATCACTCTTAGGAATAAAGATTTCATTTACTCCACCACGGAAAGCTGAAATTACTTTTTCTTTAATACCACCAATGATTAATACTTTACCTCTTAAAGTAATTTCTCCAGTCATAGAGATTGTGCTTGGAACAATTTTCTTACTTAATGCAGAAATGATAGCAGTTGTTAATGCAACACCAGCTGAAGGACCGTCCTTTGGAATACCACCACTTGGAACGTGAATGTGGATATCAATTTTACTAAAATCAATATTTTTAAGACCAAATGCTTCTGCATTTGCTTTTACATAACCTAAAGCAACTGATGCAGACTCTTTCATAGTCTCTTTTAAGTTACCTGTAATAACAATGTTGCCTTTACCTGGGAAACATGTTGCTTCAATTGGTAATAGATCACCACCAGCAGTTGTGTAGGCCATACCATTAACTACACCAGGAAGAGCTTTTTCATCTTTAATATTATATTCAAACAATTCTTTCTTTAAATCTTCTTTAACAATAGTTAAATTTACAATTTCAGATTTAATCTTTTTATCTTGTTGTTTAACAGCAAACTTTCTAGTAATGTTTCTAATTAGACGTTCAAGTTCACGAACACCAGCTTCTCTTGTGTAATGTCTGATTATGTACAAGATAGCATCATCTTCAAATTTTAATTCATCTTTCGAAACACATGAATCTGCTAATACCTTTGGTATTAAATAATGTTTAGCAATTTCTAATTTTTCTTTTTCAGTATATGAAGTTAATTCAATAATTTCTAAACGATCATACAAAGGGGCAGGGATTTGATCTGGATAGTTAGCGGTTGCTACAAACATAACTTTAGATAAATCATAATCTTCTTCAATGTAGTTATCACTAAATCTTGAGTTTTGTTCTGTATCTAAAACTTCTAGTAATGCACTTGATGGGTCACCTCTCATATCGCTAGTCATTTTATCTACTTCATCTAATAAGAATAGAGGGTTAATTACACCAGCTTTTTTCATAGCTTTAATAATTCTTCCTGGCATTGAACCTAAATATGTTCTTCTATGACCTCTAATTTCTGCTTCATCTCTTACACCACCAAGAGCAGCTTTAACAAATGTTTTGTTTAAAGATTTAGCAATAGAGTAAGCTAACGTAGATTTACCAACACCTGGAGGACCAACTAAACAAATAATTGGTGCTTTAGAATTTGGTGAACGCATTTTAATTGCCAAATATTCAATAATTCTTTGCTTTACTTTTTCCAAACCATAATGAGATTCGTCTAAAGTTTTTATAACTTTAGATAAATCAATTGAATCTTTAGTCATTTGTCATCAAGGAAGATCTAATAATCATTGTACATATGACAAATTTAATGCTGCTTCTTGAGGGTGAGTAGATTCAATTTTAGTAAGTTCTGATAAAACCCTATCCTTAATGTATTTAGGATAAGGATTTTCATTAACCCTCTTCTTAAAGCTTTCCACTTCAGATTCTCTTGATGATAATTGACCAAGTTCTTCTTTAATTGCTTTCATCTTCTCACGAAGATAAAATTCTTTTTGTCCTTTATTTAATGATTTAGCGACTTTGTTGTTTAATTCTCTGTCAATTTTTGACATCTCATCATCAACTATGCAAAGTTTAGATAATAATTCAACACGTTTTGTTAAATCTACTTCTTCTAGAATTGCTTGTTTCTTAGTTGTTGACATTGCTAATAAGTTAGCAACTGTATCAATTACTTTTGAATTTGTAGTTGGTTTAATGTTAGAAAATAATTGTTTGATTATTTTTGCATCATTGTCAGAAATTTTAGGGTTTCTAACAGTTAAAATGTTAGCAATCTCTTTTAATTTAGATGCCACTTCAGGGCTTGCTGTATTAACATCTTTTAATATTTCATATTGGCAAGAATAATATTGTTGGTTTTGTTGATTATCTAAACCATCAATTTTAATATTTAAGATCTTAACTCTTTTTAAACCTCTAAATGTAATAGTTAAAGAGTCATCATCTGCTTTCTTTAAACTAGTAATTTCACATAATGTACCTACTTTGTATAATTCTTCAGGATTTGGGTTATCAATAGATGGATCTTTTTGTGATAGTAATACTATTTTTTTAAGATCTGTAGAAGCTGTAATCGCATTAATTGACATACTTCTTCCAACATCTAAAGTGTCAGAAGAATATGGCAATATGATTATTCCACGAGTGATTAATAATGGTGAATTCATGATACCTCCTAACTAGTATATTAATATTTTAGCACAAAAATAGTAAGAGTGCTAATTTATTTTTTAAAAAAATAACTCCATATGAATGGAGTTTAAAATTAAATTAGAATATTGAGCTTCCGGGTAATGCAGTTCCAACCATTAATAAAGTGATCGATAATACTGTAACGCCTAAAATTAATGGTCATGCTGATTTATAGAATCTAGATAATGAAATATCTGAAATTTGCAATCCAATAACAAAAGGAGCTGCTGTTGGAATAGTTAAGTTAACTAATCCATTAGCAAATGAGAAGCCTAAAATTGATCCAGATACTGTCATTCCTGTTCCGTTAACAGCTGCCGCCCCACCAGTTAATGCTGGACCAACTGTTGGAAATACACTTCGAGCAAAACCAGACATTGATGGAATAAAAATCGAAATAATATAGAACAATATAAATATCACTATTGCAAATGCAGGCGCAGGCATTACTTTTGATGTTGTGCTAATTGCACTAATCAAAACTATTTGAATTCCAGTTTCAGCTAACAAAATACTAAAACCATTAGCGATAGCTAATATTAATGAAACTGCAACAAATTCTTGTGCACCACCGATTACTAAATTTCCAAACGCTTTTTCTCCATGTCAATTTACTATTGAAACAACAAAAGCTCCGACAAAGAATAAGAATGCCATTTCAAATATTGATCAAGTACCAATTGGATGAATATTTGCAACAACTTGGTGAGTAATAGGATCATATGTTTGACCTACTAAGTATGGGAAATATGATGCAAGGACATTACCTAACATTTGAAATCCATTTAATCCTGTCATTGTATCTCATGGAATAGCACCAATAATTAACATTAAAAATGTTAAACAAAAGCAAACAAGAATAATTTTTCTTTTTTTAGTTAATGGAGGAATTGAGTTAACATTAAATGAAAAATTTTCTAAGTGCTTATCTCTTAAATCATAAACAATTGATTTAGCGGGATTTGCCTTAATTCTTTTTGTATACCATAAAATGTAACAAATTACAAATCCTGACAAAACAACTAATGACACTAAACGTCATACAATACCTGTCGATGATAATAATGCTTCTACATCAGTAAACACAGAAGGAATACCACTATTTGCAGCATTAAATGCATTATCAATTAATACAGGGTTTATTGTTGATGCTAACACACCAATACCTGCTCCGTAACAAATTACTAAGAATGCTGTAAATGAATCGTATCCCGCTGCTATTAACACAGGTATTAGTAGGAAGTAGAACGGAATAGCTGCTTCACACATACCAAACGTTGTACCGCATAACACAAAAACAAAGAAAAGAATAATAATTAATGAAGTTTCTTTGCCTTTTAGCTTTAAGAAGATTGATCCAATTCCTGCCTCTAAAGCTTTTGATTCATTTACCGCTTTCAAGAAAGCAGACATTAAAAATAAGAAGATTATTAGGTCTGCCGAGTTTACAAACCCTTTAATTGGTGCTGTAAATATTTCTAAAATACCAGCAGGGTGGAAATTACCAGAAGGATTTGCCCCTGTTGCTCAATAAAGAATTCAACTTATAACAATTACTAAGAATAATAAAGAAAGCAAAATCGCAAATATAGATGGACTATAAAGCTTCTTTTTATTCTTAGGTTTGTTTGTTTTCTTACTGAACATTACCTAATAAGTATAAATTATTTTTTATCTATTAAAATATTTTTTAAATATTTTATTTAATCAGATTGTTTGTTAGACTATTTTAATATTTTATATTAAAATAAAATTATAGATAGGAGAAAAAATGAAAAAAACAAATTACTTAGTTTCATTAGATGAAATTAAAACTGCAAAGAAAAAAATGAGTAGCATTATTGCTACAACACCATGTGTTTATGAATGATATTCATCAAACATGTTTGGTGCTGAAATATATATGAAGCTTGAAAACATGAATATTGTTAAATCTTTCAAGATTCGTGGTGCATTAAATTCAATTCTAAATTTAGATAAGAAAAAAGTTAAAGGTGTTATTACAGCTTCTGCTGGTAACCATGCTCAAGGTGTTGCTTATTCAGCAACTAAAGCAGGAATTAAATCAATTATTGTAATGCCAGACACTGCACCTTTAGCAAAGATTAACGCTACTAAAGGTTTTGGTGGTACAGTTGTAGCTGACAAATGTCATACATTTGATGAATGTAATGCTTATGCTCAAGAACAAGCTAAAAAATTAAACTATACATTTATTCCACCATTCGATTCAAAGGATGTAATTGCTGGTCAAGGTACAATTGGTCTAGAATTAATGAACCAAGTTAAAAACTTGGATATGGTTATTGTTCAAATTGGAGGAGGTGGTCTAATTGCTGGTGTTGCATCAGCTGTTAAACAAATTAACCCTAAAATCAAAATTGTTGGTGTTCAAGCTCAAAACTTCCCAGCAATGGTTAATTCATGAAAAACTAAAACACTACATGCTGAAGCAGCTGGTGTACCAACTCTAGCAGATGGTATGGCCGTTAAGCAACCTGGTAAGATCACTTATGCAGTAGTTAAAGATCTTGTTGATCAAATGGTTACATTAACAGAAGAAGAAATCTCTAATGCTATCGAATTCTTACAAGAAAAAGGTAAAATTGTTGCTGAAGGAGCCGGAGCTTGTGGTATGGCTGCAATTCTTGCTAAGAAAGTTAATGTTAAAGGTAAGAAAGTTGCTATTATCATCTCAGGTGGTAACATTGATCCAGATAAATTTATTTCCGTTAATGAAACTGTATTAAACAAACAAGGTAGACAAGCTACTTTAACTGTAAAGTTAGTTAATAAAAAAGCTGTTGAAAAATTATTCGATATAGCAGCTAAATGTGAAGTTAAATTGTATCACGCATCTGGATGTGTTGCATGTGTTAAATGTGTTCCTATCAAAACAAGCATTACATTAAAAGCTTACTTCCCTAGTAAAGAGGCAATTACTAAATTCTCTAAATCTTTTAAACTTAATTAATTTGTTTTCTAATCTCACTTAATAAAATACCAGTTGAGACAGAAACATTAAAAGATTGAACTTTACCAAACATTCTGATTTTGATTTTAAAGTCAGAATGTTTTTGTACTAAAGGAGAAATTCCGTTATTCTCATTGCCAACAATTAATGCAGTCTTGTTATCGTATTTAACCTTGGAATAATCATGAGATGTTTCATCTAAACATGAAGCATATACTCAAAAACCTTTTTCTTTTAACAAATTAATTTCATTAACTAAATTAGCGACCTTGAATAGTTTTAGATTAGCAACAGCACCCGTGCTTGTTTTATTTACTAATTCATTGATTTGCACTTGATTATTCTTCTTGTAAATAACAGCATCTACACCAAATCCTTCTGCTGTTCTTAATATTGCTCCAAAGTTTTGTGGATCTTGAATACTATCAACAATTAATATTAATTGTTTTTGTTGATTACTAATAGAGTTTAGATAGTCTTTTAAAGATGTGTTCTCATCATTGTTTAATAGAATAGCAATATTTTGATGATTTAATTTTTTATCAAACCTTTTAAAAAAAACACCGTTTTTTAAAACTTCATAAGAAATATTGTTTTTCTTTAAAACTGTTAATATCTCATTTGATGGTTTATAAATATAAACCATTTTGATTTCTTTATCTAAATTATCAAATAATGCTTTTTTGCCAAATAAATACATTAGATTATTCCTCTTTCAATAAATGAATTTCTGATTTTATCAGCTTTTACAAAATCTTTATTTGTTAAAGCAAGTTTTCATTCATTAATCAATTTTAAATTGTCATTAGTCAATATGATTTCATATTTAAGACCTAAGATTTTAAATTCATTATTAATTGAAGAAAGATTTTTTGCTAATTGTTCATAATCTTTCTTTGATATCAAACTTCTTAATGATTTTACATCTGATCAAACTGATTGGACAGCATTTGGAAAATTTAAATCATTTTCTAAAGCGCTAATAAATGAAGAATTTAAATAATTTATATTAAAGTTAACTTTAATATCTTTTAAAATTAAGTCAATATATGTTTGATTAATTGTTTTAATTAATTTTGAAAAATCATTCTGAAGTTGATTTAAAGATTCTTTTGTAAAATTAATTGGGTTTTCATATTGGGTTTGATACATAAATCAACGAAGAACATTAGATGAATATTCTTGCAATAGATCTTTAGCCAATATATAATTGCCTTCAGACTTGGCCATTTTTTTATTATCTATATTAATATGACCAACATGCATTCAAATTTTAGCAATGTTTACATTACTAATTGCTAAGTTTTGAGCGTTTTCGTTTTCATGATGAGGAAATTTTAAATCAATTCCGCCGCCATGAATTTCTACTTGTTTACCAAAATATTTATTGATAAAGTAAGAACATTCTGAATGTCATCCAGGTCTACCTTTAGATCAAGGAGAATCCCAATTGATGCCTTCTGAAGTTTCTTTTCATAATGCAAAATCTAAATTAGATTTTTTGTTTGATGAATTTTCAATTCTTACACCAGACATTAATTCATCAATTTTTTGATGAGATACCAAACCATAATTATTAATCGATCTTACATCAAAATAAACGTCACCATTCGATACATAAGCATGATTTGAATCAATTAATTTTTGAATATAGCCTATTAAACCGTCTATGTTTTCAGAAACTTTAGGCATCATAATGTTTGTATCAATATTTAATTGTTTCAAAACATCAAGATATCTTAAATAATAATGATTAGATAATGTTAATTCATTTTCATTATTTTGTTTTGCTGTTTTAATGATCTTATCATCAATATCTGTAATATTGTGGACAAATTTAACTTGCTTTTTAGAAAATAAACAAAATCTATTTAATACATCAAAAGTAATAATTGGACGAATGTTACCAATATGAACATCGTTATAAACTGTTGGACCGCAACAATATATTGTTATTGGCTCACCAACTTCAATATTTTTATTTGATAATGAATCATAGATCTTCATGTTATTCTCAAATCTTCTCTTTAATTATATTAATACCTAACTTAGCTGCTTTTTGTTGTTTACTACCACCATTTTCACCAACAATCAAATAATCTGTTGTTGCATTAAGTGATTCTGATACATAAGCATCAAATTTATCTTCTAATAATTTCTTAATTTGACTTCTTGGAATGTCAAAACTTCCAGTAATGCAGAATTTCTTTTGATAATAAGGAGACTCTTTATTAACATCTGAAACGTTAATAGTATTCTTGTATTCCATATTAACACCAAAAGATTTAAGATCATTAATTAATTTAATGTTGTTTTCGTTTTTAAAGTAATCAAGTATTGATACTGCTACTACTTCACCAATATCATTAATTTTTTGTAAATCTAATAGTGTTGCATTGCTTAATGCATCCATAGTTTTAAAATGTTTTGCTAATGCTTTAGAAGTTGTCTCACCAACATGTCTAATACCTAAACCAAAGATTAATTTTTCCAAAGAGTTATTCTTAGAGTTTTCTATATTCATTGAAATCTTTTCAAACATTTTATCTTTAATTTTTATATCAGATTTTAAAATAAAATCTTTTTTATCTTTAAATCTATAAATGTCTTGAATAGAATTAATCACTTTAGCATCTGAAAGTTTTGTTAAATTCATTTCAGATAATTCTTCAATATTCATCGCTTTCTTTTCACAGAAATGAACTGTTGATTGTAATATTCTTGCTGGACAAGAAGTATTTGTGCAATATTGATCAACTTCTTCATCTTGCTTTTCTAGCAAAGAACCACAAATAGGACAAGTATTAATTGGTTTGAAGACATCTAAATTTTGTTTACGTTCATTAATTACTGGTCCTAACACTTTAGGGATAATTTCACCAGCTTTAAAGATTTGAACAGTATCGCCAACCCTAATATCTTTTTCTTTAATGTAGTCAGCATTATGTAATGTAGCATTAGAAATAATGCTACCTGACAATTGAACTGGTTCTAATTCAGCCACATATGTAATTCTTCCTGTTCTTCCTACAGTAGCTTTGATGTTTTTTAATTTAGTTTTAACAATTTCTGGTGGAAATTTATAAGCTACTGCTCATTTTGGAAACTTAGATGTTCGCCCTAAAATATCATATAGTTCCATTTCATTTAGTTTGATTACCATCCCATCGATTGGGAATTTGATTTTAGACAAATTAACTGTCACAAGTTTAATGTAATCAACAACCTCTTCAATTGAATTGCATTTTTTATTTTCAATAGCTGTTCTAAATCCAAGTTCTTTTAACTTTGTTAAAACATCTGCTTGAGAATGAATGTTTAGTTCTTTTAGATTATTAGGATTTGGTAAATAATATGCAATCATTTCTAGATTTCTTTGTGCAGTCAATTTACTGTCTAGGTTTCTTAAAGAACCAGCAGCTGCGTTTCTTGGATTTGAAAATTTCTTTTCTTCGTCTTTTATATTGTCATTAATTGCATTAAATTGTTTAAATGATAAGAACACTTCTCCACGTGCTTCTACATCTTTTAAATCTGTGTGAATATTTAATGGAATAGATCTTATTGTTTTAGCATTAACAGTAACATCTTCGCCATATTCTCCGTCACCTCTAGTTAAAGCTCTAATTAATTTACCATCTTTATATCTAAGCGAAATACTCAAACCATCAATTTTTGGTTCAACTGTATATGAATATTTAGTGTCTTTATTAAAGCTGGCTAAAGTTTTTTTAATATCATTATCAAACTTAATTATTTCTTCATAGCTAAATACATCTGATAATGATAACATAGGATAATCGTGTTTAAATTTATTAAATTTATCTACAACCGTTCCTCCAACTCTTTTAGTTGGGGAATCATCTGTAACATATTGAGGGTATTTTTGTTCAAGAGCAATCAATTCATTCATTGCCATGTCATATTCGACATCAGAAACTAATGGATTATCAAGAGCATAGTAATGATATTCCCACTTCTTAAGATTTGCTTTTAAATGATTAATCCTTGTTAAAACTTCATCCATAGTTATTTACTAATATTATTAGCAATATTGCTCTTTTTATGTTTTTTATTTATATGAAGTTTTCTGTTGCTAAAATCAGCTATTAATAATAACGGTATAAAGTAGATCAAATTTATTAAAGAAAACATACTTAATAAATCGCTTGGTAAGAATGTTTCAAACATTCTCATTGGAATAGGATTAATAAAGAATATAGCAACAAACAGATAGTAATTAAATAAATAAACATAATTTTGTTTTCTTTTACGAATAAATGCGTAGAACAATCATCCAATAATTGATGTGGCATATATTAGTCATAAAAATATGTTAGCATACATAACACCAGAATCTGATAAATCAAAGTTTCAAATATTATCAAAGTTATATATATAAAAGTCAATTGATTTGCTATTGTTAACAATTCAGTATAAAGAAACTAAATAAAATAATATCCCAATTGTAAAAAAGATTAGTTTAGAACCTTCATTTAATCCTTTTGAAATCTGAGACATCAATAAATAGTTATGCCCTCACATGTATCTTACAACATAAAATATAACAATCAATGCATAAATAATATAAAATGTAATTCATCAAATTTGTTCTTGCAATATGTTATACATATTGACTATTTGAAATGCATTAATTAATACAACATTAAAGAAAGCGAGCAATGGGGCAATATTGTTTTTTCAACATAATCACAAAACAAATAAACTTAGAAATAAAGAAAAAACAACACCATTTTGAACAAAAGATGTAAATGAAAACAAAGCAATACTAATAATTGTTAAATAAGATTTATGGCCAAGGTGACCACCAACAATTAATGAATATATAAAATATGAAAAGGCAATACATAATCACGCCTCACCGATAGCTGTTGAGTCGTATGTTAAAAAACTAAAAAACAAAAGAAATATTTTAATTATTAAAAAGAATGGATAGCTAATTCATCAACTTAATTTACTTGTGCAAAATGTAGATGAAAAGATTAGTGAAACACAAAAAGCAAATAAGATAGTTCATCCTCATTTAAAAAAGATAATAGCGTTTGTTTCGTTATTAATTTTGAATAAGTTCTTACAAATTTCAGTAAAAATGTTTATTACAGAGAAATCTATTAACTTTGTTAAATGCATTTTCTGATGAATATCTGCAGTTGGATTTTTAAGATGCTCTAACAAGTTAATTTCTTTATCAACATTTGCTCAACCAATGACTTCATTGTACATATAAACAAATAAAATGCTAACCACTAAACTTGTAAAGAAAAAAAATAGAGATTTTCATTCATTTTCATAAAACAAAAATCATCTTCAATTAAGACCATAAATAACTAATAAAATTATTTGAACTATTAAGATTACATATAAATATGAAGATATATCTGCATTAAAAACATAAACAAATGTGAATATGATTTGAAACAGACCAAAAACAATCAATATTCCAGTCAATAAATTAAAATATTTATTGAAAAACATTTTTGTTTTTTTAAATAAAACACTGATACCGTATCCATTAAATATAAAGAATAATGGAATTAGGATTATTGCTGCATAAATCATTATTCGAGAATATCTTTAACTATTTGTTGTGGAGTGATATGGTTTTCTTTTAAGATAACTTCGATGTTAAACCGGTCAATAAATTCCTTTTTATATCCGTAATTAAATACTTTAATGTTGCTAGACCCAAAATGACTTGCTATATTAGAACCAAATCCACTTTGAAGAATGCCATCTTCAATAGTTACTACTATTGAATGATCTTTCTTCAATGAATTTAATGTCTTAACATCAAGATCTGTTACAAAATAAGGATTAATTAATGTCGGAGTAATACCAGTCTTTTGTTTGTATAGTTTTGCTGCTTGTTTGGCTAATGGGTAGAAAATACCTAAACCAATAAAGGCGACTTTCTTTCCTTTTTGATTAACTTCATATTTAATTTTTGAAAAATCTTTTATACACTTTTTTCCTTCAATAACATATCCAGGAGTTTTAATGAATACCGGTTTTTCATTTTGATCTATAGCATAATCAACCGCTTTTAAGAACTCTTGTTTTGTTGTAGGCGCAATATATGACAAATTAGGAATACTTGATAAAAAAGGAATATCAAAAATCCCTAAATGTGTTTTATCTTTAAAACCATAAATACCACTTGTATTTACAATAACAGCGACAGGTGATTTATTTAGACAGATATCTTGCGATATCTGATCATATGTTCTATTAATAAACGATGCAGGAACAGGTCAAATTGGTTTTCCACCGTTTTTTGCACATCCAGAACAAACAGCTGCTGCAGTTTCTTCTGCTATTCCTACATCAATATATTGCTTACCAAGCTGCTTTCTTTGTTTTTCAAATAAACCAAAACTACCTGGAGTGGCAGCAGATACCACTAACACTTTTGGATCGTATTTTGCTTTATTTAATAAATATTCTGTAATGATAGGTGGGTAAGCATTACTTATAGAATTTAATAATTTACCAGTTTTAGGATTGAATGGCATCTTAAAATGTCAAGTTTCTTTGTTTTGTTCAGCAAATTTTAATCCTTTACCTTTTGTAGTTTTGATGTGAACAACAATTGGTCTTGTTGCTTTTTTAGCTTTTTTAAATGCTATAACTAAGTCTTTTATATTGTTGCCATTATCAACATAAAGATAATCATAACCAAAAGCTTTAAAGATATTGTTTTTGGCTGTTCCTTTAGATTCTCTTAATTCTGCTAAATGGTTATATAATCCACCATGATTTTCAGAAATACACATATCATTGTCATTAAGAACAATGATGAAATTAGAATGTAACTCATTGCAAGCATTAAGTCCTTCTAATGCTTCTCCACCAGAAAGTGATCCATCTCCAATAAAAGCAATGACATTATATTTTTGTCTTTGCAAATCTCTAGCTTTTGCAACTCCAATTGCTAAACTTATCGATGTAGAAGTATGGCCGATATTAAACATGTCATATTCACTTTCAGATGGATCTGTATACCCTGAAATTTTGCAAAAATCTTTATCATTTAAAAATCCATATGCTCTACCTGTTAATAATTTATGAGAATAACACTGATGCGATACATCATAAATTATTTTGTCAATTGGGCAATTAAATACATAATGCAATGCTATTGTTGCTTCAACAGAACCAAAATTAGGGCCAACATGCCCACCAATTTTGCTAACTCTATTAAGAAGTGCTGCTCTCATTTCTGTAGCTAATTTTGGTAAATTATTTAAAGAAATTTTCTTAACATCTTTTGGTGTCTTGATTTTTTCTAGCATATTACTTAAATTATAAAGTTTTTATATTAATATAAAGTTCTTTAAATAAAAAGCATTAAAGAATAACTTTAATGCTAATTTTTTATTAAATTTAATGGAGCAGATGACGAGAATCGAACTCGCGTTTTGACCTTGGCAAGGTCACATTCTACCATTGAACTACATCTGCATAATGGATAGATATTAATATTATATTAATTTCTATCTAGTTAAATAAATACTTAAATCAATTTTTTGCTCTTTAAAAATTTAGTAACTAAAGCATTGACTTGATCGATAGTTTCTAATTCAAGAGCTTGTTTAGCTAATTCTACACATTCAGCTTTTGAAAGACTGTTGATAATCTTTCTAGCTTGAGGAATGCTTGTTGCACTCATAGAGAATGCATCTAGACCAAGACCTAACAAAATCGGAACTGATAATACATCTCCTGCCATTTCACCACACATACCTACTCAACGTTTTTGTGAGTGGCCACCTTGAATAGTAGAGTTAATCATCCTTAATAATGATGGATTGTTTGGTTGATATAAATATGAAACCTCTTTAGACATACGGTCACATGCAAATGAATATTGATTTAAATCGTTTGTTCCAATGCTAAAGAAGTCAGAATGAACAGCAAATTTATCAGCTAAGATTGCAGCAGAAGGAATTTCAACCATCATACCTAATTGAATGTTATCACTAACTTTATGACCTTCTTTTTTAAGTTGTTTAAAACAATCAAGAGCCATTTTCTTTGCTTTTTTAAATTCATCAATTGTAGCGATCATTGGAAACATGATAGCTAATTTTCCATAAACAGAAGCACGTCCTAATGCTCTTAATTGAGTTTTAAACATCTTTGGTTTGTCCAAACATAATCTAATAGCACGATAGCCTAAGAATGGGTTCATTTCTTGTGGAAATGTGAAGTAAGAAAGTTTTTTGTCACCGCCAATATCAAGAGTTCTAATAACTACTAATTGATTTTTACAAGCTTGTAAAGCTTTTTTGTAAGCTTCAAATTGTTGATCTTCTGTTGGTCAATTATCATTGTCCATATATAAGAATTCACTGCGGAATAACCCAATACCTTCACAACCATAACTTTGAGCACTAATTGCATCTTCTGGTTTTCCAATGTTTGCTTCAATGTGAACATGAACACCATCTTTTGTACATGTTTTTACATTAATGTATTTTTTTAATTCAGTTTGGTTTTTCTTAAAGGCTGCAATTTTATTTTGTCATTCTTTTTTGTTTTTTGGATTAATTTCTACTTCACCTGTTTTACCATCAATTGCTATATAAGAATTTTTATCAACACTACTTGTAATAGATTTTAATCCCAAAACTGCTGGGATTTCCATAGTTCTAGCCATAATGGCAGCATGTGAAGTTCTTCCACCAATATCTGTAACAAATCCTTTAATGTAGTCTTTATTTAATAATGCTGTTTCACTTGGAGTTAAATCATGAGCAACAATAATTGATTCTTTATCAATATTTAAAATATCAGGTAACTCAACATCTAGCAAATTACTTAATAATCTATTTTTAACATCAATAACATCAGCTGCACGTTCTTTAAAGTATGGATCATCCATAGCTGCAAATGTGTTGTGGTATTTATCAAATACAGCAGCAGCTATATATTCAATATTATGTTTTTGTTCTTTTACAGTAGTTTCTACTTCATTAGCTATTTCTGGATCGCTAATAATTTGGATGTGAGCATCAAATATTTCTGCTTTTTCTGCTCCTAATTTCTTAGCTGCAATAGCTTTTACTTTGTTTAATTGGCTAACTGATTTTTCTAATGCTTTTTTAAATTTAGCAAATTCAGTTTTAGGGTTAGTAATCTTTTTTTGTTTAATGTCGAACTTTGGAGTTTTTAAGATGTATGCTTTAGCATAAGCAACACCAACACTAGCTCCTGTACCTTTAAATTTTTTCATGGTTGAATTAATAATATAAATATTATTAAATATTATAATAATTTTAGATATTAATAACATATGATTAAAGATCAGTTGAATAGAACATCTGTTAGAAGTTACTTACCTAAAAAGATTGAAAAATCAAAGATTAATATTTTAAAAAAAGTAATTAATGCTAGTCCAACCGCCAAGAACTTTCAGTGCTTTAGTGCAATTTTTATCACAAATAAAGTAATTAAAGAAAAATTATCAAAGATAAATTGAAATCAAAAACACATTATTGATGCTCCATTAGTTATCCTGTTTTGTGCAGATAATAACAGAATTGATATGTGTACAAATAAAACTATTCACACTAATGAAGAATACGTTTGAGCAGTGATTGATGCAGCAATTGCAGCAACCAATGCTGTAAATGCAGCAATTGAATTAGGTTTGGGTACTTGTTATCTTGGTGGAATAAGATTTCAAGCAGATACTATTGCTAAAACGCTGAACTTAAAGGGCTCAATTACTCCTGTTCTTGGATTATGTGTTGGTTATCCTAATAAAATTACTCCAAAGCGTCCTAAAATTAATAAATGTTATGATGAGAAATACTATTTAGCTAAAGTTCAACAAGAAATGAAAGAATATGACAAACTAATGCTTAAATACTATAAAAAAGTGTTTAACAAAGATTACACTTTCACTACTGTAAACAAAAAATCAATTGACAAATTTGACACAACCAGAAGTAAAAAAATTTTAAGAGATCAATTCAAAATTAAATAATTTAGATTGTAAAAGTTAATTTACACCACTTACAAGTATAGCATAATCGTTTGGAG
>CAJTRF010000009.1 GCA_910578525.1 uncultured Mycoplasmatales bacterium
TTTTTTTTTTTTGAAACAAAAAATTCAAAATACGCAAAAAAAATGTACCCAAATTGCTTTGAGTACATTCTGCAGTTAAGTTAATTAATCCTCAGCTACTTGTCAACCAGATGGTAATTCACCTGATTGTTTTAAAATAGTAAGCAATGCAGCGCTATCATAATCTGAATCAATCGGATTAGTTACTTTAACTGTTCCTGTAGCAGCAACTCCTCTAAAACAACCATCAAAAGAAGAGCAATCTCAAGCATCTCATGTAATACTGCTTAAATTTGAACAATCCTCAAATAGACCCATATATGTAGTTTTTAAGTTTCCAGGAAGGACTATAGATGTTATTGAAGAATTATTATAAAAAACACCATAGCCTGTAGCTATTTCCTCAGGCATTTCAGCCGGAAATATTATTTTTGTAATGAAAAGTGGTATTTTTCCATGAAAAGCTTCTTGAGCAATATCATTTACATTAGTTGAAATCAACATAGTATTGTATTGTTTATATTTATTTTGATTAACTAAAAATTCATCTGTGAAACCTAATAGTTTTTTATTATTAGTGGCATCATATTTATATACTGTGTCTGGTAATGGATTAATTTTGTCTGGCGAAACTGATGAGCATCCACAACTAGTAGCCACAAAAGGAATAGATGTAGCAACTCCTAATCCGCAAGTAACACTTACTATTGACTTGATCAATTTTTTATTCATTTTTTATCTCCTTATATGGTATTTATACTTCTTTTTTTTTTTTTTTTTTGCACAAAAATGTTAAAATTTGTGAACATTCATATATTTTTTAAATTAATTTTATAATATAAACTATGGCATTATCCGCTGGAATAGTAGGATTACCAAACGTAGGTAAATCAACTTTATTTAATACAATAACTAATTTGCAAGTGGAAGCAGCAAATTACCCATTTGCCACTATTAATCCCAATGTTGGTATTGTTAAGGTTCCTGATGAAAGACTAGAAAAATTAGGTGCAATTATCAACCCTGATAAACTAACACATGCAATTTGTACTTTTGTTGATATTGCTGGTCTAGTTAAAGGCGCATCAAAAGGTGAAGGTTTAGGTAATCAGTTTCTATCTAACATTAGAGAAGTCGATGCTATTTGTCATGTAGTCAGATGTTTTGATGATAAAAGCATCAATCATGTGTATGATTCAGTTGATCCAATAAGAGACATGGAAGTTATTAACTTAGAGTTAATTCTTGCTGATTTACAAACATTAGAAAAAAGATTTACTCATATTGTAGCTAAATCAAAATCTGGGGACAAACAAGCAGCTATTGAAGAATCTGCTGTTAGAAAAGTTTTAGAAGCACTTAAAGCAAATAAATTTGCTAAAACTGTTGAATTGACAGATGAAGAAAAGAAATTCATTAAAAATTACAATTTATTAACTATCAAACCTGTTTTGTACATTGCAAATGTAAATGAAGCTGATATTAATAATCCTGAAGCTAATCCACATTATTTAAAACTTAAGAATAAAATTGCTGAAATAGATAATTCATTAATTATTCCTATATCAGTTAGTCTGGAGTATGAAATATCAAGACTAACAGGAGAAGATAAAAAAATATTTATGGAAGACATGAATATTAAAACTCCAGGTTTAGATAGATTAATCCAAGCAACATATAAACTATTAAATTTAAGAACTTTTTTTACTTTTGGTAAATCAGAAACAAGAGCGTGAACCTTTACTAATGGTATGACCGCTCCAGAATGTGCAGGAGTAATTCATTCAGATTTCCAAAGAGGATTTATTAAAGCAGAAATTTATGATTGCAATGATATGTTTGAATACAAATCAGAAATCATTTTAAGAGAAAAAGGAAAGATCAGAATGGAGGGTAAAGAATATGTTATGAAAGATGGAGATGTTTGTCTATTCAAATTCAATGTTTAATTTCTCATAAAATTAAGTTT
Organism: uncultured Mycoplasmatales bacterium; assembly: GCA_910578525.1. GTDB lineage: Bacteria > Bacillota_I > Bacilli_A > Mycoplasmatales > Mycoplasmoidaceae > Malacoplasma_A. The sequence continues at coordinate 1,949 of CAJTRF010000009.1, forward strand.
TTTATTTAAATATTAAATAAAATATTATGGGGAGACTATCAATGACTAAAAAAAATATTAAAAAACAGTGTTTATTACTTATTGGTTCTCAATATGGGGACGAAGGTAAGGGAAAATTCGTAGATATTTTATCAGAAGGATATGACTATATAGTTAGATTCCAAGGTGGTGACAATGCAGGTCATTCAATTGTTATAGGTGGAAAGAAATATAAATTAAGATTGATTCCATCTGGAATTTTTAAAAAAGATAAAAAAGTAGTTATTGGTCATGGAGTTGTTGTTAATCCTAAAACTCTATTAAATGAAGTTGAATATTTAAAACAAAATGGCTTTTCTGTAAAAGGAAGATTATTTGTAGCTGATCGTGCGCATGTTATTTTAGATTACCATAGACAAATTGATAAATACCAAGAAGATTTAAAAGGAGACCAAAAAGTAGGTACTACTTTGTGTGGCATTGGTCCTTGTTATTCAGATAAGATTCAACGTGTAGGTATAAGAATTGCTGATTTATTAAATAAAAAAGAATTAGAAAATAAAATTACATTATCTTTTAAGACAAAAATTGATTTATTACCTAAATTAGGATACAAAATTTCTGATGCTAAAAAAATAGCAGAAGAATATTACAAAATAGGTTTAAAAATTAAACCTTATATTTCAAATACAATTGATTTATTAAATGATGCATATAGAGCAGGTAAGAAAATCTTATTTGAAGGAGCACAAGGTTCTTTCTTGGATATTGATATGGGTACATATCCATACGTTACTTCTTCATCTACTATTGCTGGTGTATCAAGCGGTAGTGGTATTAGTTTAACTAAAGTTAATGATGTATTAGGTATTGTTAAAGCGTATACATCAAGAGTTGGTGAAGGACCTTTTGTTTGTGAAATTTTTGGTCCAATAGCAAAGAAAATAAGAGACGCTGGTGGCGAATACGGTACAGTAACTAAACGTCCAAGAAGAATTGGTTGATTAGATCTAGTAATGTTAAGATATGCAGTTAATGTTGTAGGTATTACTGAAATCGCTTTAACATTAGTAGATGTATTATCTGGCTTAAAAGAAATTAAGGTATGTGTTGGTTATAGATACAAAGGTAAAACTATTAATGAAATTTTACCAGACAACACTGAATATGCTAAATGTAAACCTATTTATAAAACATTTAAAGGTTGGAAAGAAGACATTAGCAAGATTAAGAAATATGCAGATCTTCCAGCTAATTGTAAAAAATACGTTGAATATATTTCTAAGGTAGTAGAGACTCCTATTGCATTTGTTTCAGTAGGTAATGATAGAACTCAAACAATATTAAAATAGTATGGCTAAATCTAATGCATTTACAAGAAAAGGATGAATTGAAGTTATCTGCGGGCCAATGTTTGCAGGTAAATCTGAAGAACTTTTAAGAAAAATTAACAGGCTTAAATATGCTGAAGTTGATTACTTGGTTTTTAAACCAACAGTTGACACACGTAGTAAGAAATCTGTTGAGTCAAGAGACGGAAGAAAACTTGCTGCTATTGAAGTGGCTACCTCTATGGACATCATTAAGCAAATTAATAAAGCTAAACCAATTCCACAAGTTATAGCAATTGATGAAATTCAATTCTTTGATGATGATTTACCAAAGGTATGTAATTTCTTAGCTGACAATGGAATAAATATTTATGCTGCAGGTTTAGATACAGACTTTAGAGGGGTTCCTTTTAAAAATACTGCTAGTTTGTTAGCTACCGCTGAAAACGTTGTTAAATTAACAGCGATTTGTACTGAATGTGGAGCACCAGCTACTAGAACTCAAAAATTAATTAACGGAAAACCTGCTTCTTACAACTCTCCAAGAATTGTTGTAGGTAATATAGAAACATATACAGCAAGATGCCGTAAACATCATGTTGTTAAAGATAAACCAGATTTTTCTTTTAAAGATTAATTTTTAATCAATTAATTGAATTTTGTTATTAGGGTATGAGTTATCCTGTTTTTTAAATGCAGTCAAACCAATAATGCATAAACAACTAATTTGGATTGCTAACATTGCGAAAAACGATATAAAAACAGACAAATTAAATGCCGAATAAAAAGGAAAATATAAAGAACCAAAAATTAATATACATAAAATTACTAAAAGTAATGAAAATAAAAACCAGAAGAATTTTTTATCTTTTTCTACAGAAGACATTTTTTTGTTTGTAACTATAAATTTTTTTGCGCCATTAAATATAAAAACTTTTATAAAAGCAAACAAATATATGTAAGGCATTAATGGAGATAAAATTATTGAAAAGAAAGGAATAATAAAATATTTTCTTCTTCTTAATAACAAGAAGATTGAGGCCATACATGTTCCTATATATCCAGTGATGTATCCAAAAACGCATATACAACTTATTAAAACTACATAATGAGAATCAAGAGAAAAATCATTAAAATCAACATGAATCAAACACATTGCTATAGGCGAAAAAAGAAAGGTGAATAATAATAACGGTTGAAGAAGGGTTGAAAAAACCTCCAACATATATGAAAAAGTTCCTATTTCTTTATTAGGATTTAATTTTAAGAATTTTTCTTTAACCATTAAATAAGTTCCGGCAGATATTCTATAATTTCTAATAAAATATGAAGAAAGAGAAAGCGTTTGTCTTTCGCCATACGCAGTAACGTTTGTTCAAATATTTCTATATCCATTTTTTACAAGACATGTAGACATTGCTCCATCTTCACATTGGGTATTAGGTCATTCACCAACTCTATAAATAGCTTCTTTTTTATAAACAATTCCTGCTCCAGGCATCATAACATCAGCATATGTTGTAGAAAACAATTTAATAGGAGTGTTTGAATTACCTCATAATAAACCGAACAAATTTTGCAATTTATTATTAAGTTTAACAGCTTTATAAACAACACAAACAGATCCTAAATTATCAATTTTATTGGATAAAAAAATTTTAATTGCATTAATTGCATGATCATGCATTAAAATATCTCCACTATCTACATGTATCATATAATCTCATTCGCCTTTTGTTTGATTTATAAAATAATCAAAAGCACGAGATAAGCCGTTTTTCTTGTAATAATTTGATCTTCAATTTTTACTATGCAATACTACAGCATCATGTTTTTTAGCAAAAATTTCAATTTGTTTAGCCATTTCTTCATCTGTAGAATCATCCAAAATATAACGTTTAATTTTTGGATAATTTTGCTTGAATGTATAAGCAATTTCTTTTGGCATAAAGTCATTGTACACAGGTACAACAATAGCAACTCATGGCAGATCTTCGTCTTTAACACTAACACTATTAATAATTTTTGTATGAGCATTTTTAATTTTGTTATAGAAAGCAGCACCACCTATAGCATTAATCATGACATTAGTCATAATTGGAGTAGTTAATTGCAAACATACAAGTTGTAAGAAAAATATAATCCATAATTGGAATGGACAAAAAAAGTAAAGTGTAATGTAAACTGACATTAAAATAGTATTTAAAAGAATCAAAATAGTAATTCATGCTACTACTGGTCCTTTTCTATTTTTTATTTGAAAAACTTTATTGCTAGATGGCATCTAATATTTATAGATTATAATCTTACTATATGAAATATTACATTATATCTGGCTATTTTGCTCCTATTCATAAAGGACACCTAGACATAATTAATGCAGCGAGCAGAAAAGGAAAAGTTATTGTTATAGTTAATAATGACAAACAACTTATAGCAAAACGTGGTAAAGCTTTTATTGATAGTAAAAACAGATGTGAAGTAGTAAAGAATTTAAAAGGTGTCTATAAAACATATTTATCTATAGATAAAGGTTCATCTGTTTGTGACACTCTTAAAAAAATAAGAAAAATATACAAAAATGACGAATTATTTTTTGTTAATGGTGGAGATAGAAATAAAAACAACATTCCAGAAAATAATACATGTGAAGAATGTAACATTAAACAAATTTATAATGTTGGTGGTAAAAAAGTTTATTCTTCTCGAAATTTTTTATACGAATGAACTGTTTGAGCTAAAAAATTAAAAAAATCTGATTTGAAAAAATACAATTTACATTATGAAAAACATTAAATGTTTAGCATTTGATTTGGATGACACATTAACTGTTTCTAAAACAAAAGCAAACAAAAGGATCATTGATGTGCTATCTAATTTAATTAGGAAATATAATTGTTATTTTTCAATAATTTCAGGTAGCAAATTTGACCAAATTTATAACCAAATACTTAAATATTTTGATAAAGAATTATTCAACAATTTTATTATTTTTCCATTATTGGGGGGGGAGTTATATTCTTATAAGAACGGAAAGTTTGTCAAGAATAAATTAGTAGTTGATATTTCAAAGCACACATTTAATAAAGTTTCTAAAAGAATTAGGACATTAGCTTGTGAAAATGACATTTGATGTGAAAATCCTAATGGGGTAATTATTGAGCATCGTGGTGTTCAAATTACATATTCTGCTTTAGGCCAAAATGCTAGTTATAAAGACAAAAAAGAATGAAATGCAAAACACTCCAAGACTAAAAAGAAGTTAGCAAAACAAATTCAAAAAGAATTTCCTGATTTATCAGTTAAGTTAGGTGGAATTACAAGTATAGATATTAGTGATCCCAATATATCAAAAGAATTTGCAATTAAAACTTTATTAAAAAAATATAAATTATCTAAATCAGAAGTTATATTTTTTGGAGACAATTTTAAAAAGGATGGGAATGATTATCCGGTAATTAAAACAGGAGTTAAAATTAAAAAAGTAAAATGTTGACAAGACACATATAAGATTTTGTCATTATTACTCTAATTAGAATTTAATTTTAGAAATTTTAATATCCAAATTCTTTTTAACCGAACAAACAGCTAACATATTTTTTTTGATTTTTTTTGTACAAAAATAATATTTATTATTTAGATAAGAAGTTTCTCACTCTTTTTTAAATTGAATTGATGTTTTTTTAATTTTAGAGATTCCTGAATCTAAAATCTTTATTAATGATTCTTTGCAGCATCATATTTTGTAAAAAACATCAAAAGATTTTTTTTGTTTATTAACTAGTAAATTTTCTTCAACAGAAAATATATTTTTTGAAATATTATTAAAATCTGATTCAACAATAGTTTCAATATCACAACCAACTGGCTTGTTATCATAAGCTAATATTACCAAACCATTTGAATGAGAAATAGAAAAATAAATTTTGTTATTTTTTATAAAAGGTTTTTTATTTTGCTTTCTTACTAATTGATTTGCTGGTATTTTAAATTTATTTAAAATATTTGCAATTAGTAAGCTACTAATTAAATATTCTTTTTGATTAATTTCATTTTTGTAAGATTTAAACTGTTTTCAATTAATGATATTTTTTAAATCTTTTTCAAATCTTTTAAAGTTAGAAAGATCAATGTCGTTTGCATTGCAAAACAAAACGTTAATAGAATTACTCATTATCTAATTTTCTTAATATATTTCATTACTTCTTTTGATATTTCAGGATCTTTTAAAGCCATATCGATTGTAGCTTCTACATATCCTTGTTTAGAACCGATATCATATCTTTTGCCAGAGAAGTTATAAGCTGCAACTTTATGTTCTAAACAAAGTTTTTGAATAGCATCAGTTAATTGAATTTCTCCTGATTTATCAGCCTTTGTGTTTTGTAGTGCTTGAAAAATATCTCTTGTCAATACATATCTACCTAATACTGCATATTGACTTGGTGCGTCTTCTTTTTTAGGTTTTTCTACAACAGATTTAACTTTAATAATTGAACTACTTACTTTTCCTTCTGGTTCAATAATTCCATATTTATGAACGTTTTGTTTAGACACTTTTTGAACACCAACAATAGACTTACCAGTTTTTTCATAAGCTTCAATACATTGAAGTAATGCTGGTTTTTTATTAGGTTTTGTGTACACAAAATCATCACCTAATAAAACAGCAAATGGTTCATTACCCATGAATACAGATGCTAATGAGATAGCATCTCCCAATCCGTTAGGTTCTTTTTGTCTAATAAAGTGAATATTTACTGAATTAGAAATTTTCTTAACCATTTTATATAAATCGATTTTATTTTTTTCTAATAATCTTTTTTCTAATTCATATGAAGTATCAAAATGATCAATAATAGAATTTTTAGATGAAGAAACAATTAATAAAATTTCTTTAATACCACTCTTAACTGCTTCATCAACTATATGCTGAATTGTTGGAATGTTAACAATGGGTAACATTTCTTTTGCTAATGCTTTAGTAGCAGGAAGAAATCTTGTACCCATTCCAGCGGCTGGAATAACAGCTTTTATAATTTTTTTCATATGTTATATAAATATAGTATATTATGAATAATAATATGGAAAAACTTTTAATAGTTGGATTAGGTAATTACCCACAGCAATACAACTATACTAGACATAACGTTGGATTTATGGCAATTGATAAACTGGCAAAAGAATTATCAATTGATTTAAACAATGAAAAATTTAATGGAATGTTTGGTTATAAGAATATTGGGAAATATTCTGTAATATTAGCTAAACCATATACATTAATGAATCTATCTGGTGATTTTGTTCAACCATTAATGGATTACTATAAGATAGATATTAATAATTTACTAGTTATTTGTGATGATGTAGATACACCGTTTGGTTCTATTAGAGTTAAGAAAACAGGTAGTAGTGGTGGCCAAAATGGTTTAAAATCCATTATTAATAGATTAAATTCTCAAGATTTTAAAAGAGTAAAAATTGGAATCGGTCGCCCAAACAACGGAATGTCTATGGCAGATTATGTGTTATCTAAATTAAGTCGTAATCAATTAGAAGATTTAGACAAAATTAATAATGAAATTGTTAAATTACTTCTTAAAATGACAGAAGACATTCCATTTGACTCAATAATGAGCCAATTTAATAAGAAAATCGCTTAATATTTTGACCAACATTTTAACAAATTAAAATGTTGGTCATTTTTTATATATCTTTAATTTTTAATACTATAATTGTTATACATTTTTATAAGATAGAAAGCAATTATGAAATACGTATTAAAAAGAGATGAAAGAAGAGTAAAATTTAATGAAGAAAAAATTGAAAATGCTTTAATTAAAGCTGTTTCAGGAAGCGGGATTGATGTTCCATTTACTGAAATTATTAATGTTAAGAATTCAGTATTAGAAAGAATTAATGCATTAAGAGATGAAGATGTTATTAGTGTTGAAGAAATTCAAAACTTAGTTGTTGAAACGTTAAAAGACAATAAACATTCTGATTTAGCTCAATCATATGATACATATAGACGTGAAAGAACAAGACAACGTGAAGTTAAGTCTGAAATCATGCAAACTATTCACAAGATTGGTGTTGAAACAGATCGTGATAATGCCAATGTTGGTAATAACTTCTCTGCTAAATTATTACGTATTGCTTCAGAATCTAACAAATGACATATTTTATTATCTGTATTACCAAAAGAATTAGCACGTGCTCATGAAGTTGGTGATTTATATATTCACGACTTAGATTCATATAACTTAACAGTTAATTGTTTACATATTCCTACATCTAAGTTATTAAGAGAAGGATTCAATACAGGATATGGTACTATTAATCCACCTAAACATATTGAAGTTGCTGCAGAATTACTATGTATTATTCTTCAATCAACTCAAAACGATATGTTTGGTGGACAATCACACCCTAACTTTGATAATGATTTAGCTCCTTATGTTAAATTGACTAGAAACCAAATTAGAAAAGAATGTGAAGAAATTGGTGTACCAGCTGATAGATTAGAAGAAGTAACTAATAAATTATTATTTAAAAAACTTCGTCAAGCTATGCAAGCTGTTGTGTTTAATTTAAACACAATGCATTCACGTGCAGGAAGTCAAGTTCCATTCTCATCTATTAACATAGGTATTCCTAGATCTGACGAAGCAGCAATGGTTTGTCAAGCTTTCTTAGAAGAATACAACAAAGGTATGGGACAAGGTGAACAACCAATCTTTCCTAACATTATCTTTAGAGTTAAAAAAGGTGTTAACCGTGAAACAACTGATCCATATTACTACTTATTCCAATTAGCTTGCCACGTAGCAGCTAACAGAATGAACCCAACATTCATGAATATTGATTCAGACTTCAACAAGAAATATTATGATATGGGTATTTTACCTGCAACCATGGGATGTAGAACATATTTATGTTCTAATATTAACGGTCAACCTGGTGTTGAAGGACGTGGAAACAATGCTCCTGCAACAATCAATTTAGTAAGACTTGGTATTAAAGCTAAAAAAGATATTAATAAGTTCTTTGAATTATTTGATAACATGATTGATCTTGCTGAAAAACAATTGTTACACAGATTTGAAGTTTTATGTAAATTAAAAGTTAAAGATTTACCTTTTGTTGCTGGTCAACACTTAATGATGGGTAGTGAAAACTTGGGACCTAATGATTCAATTAAACCAATTATGTTAAATGGTACATGAGGTATTGGATTCATTGGTCTTGCTGAAACATTAAAATTATTAACAGGTAAACACCACGGTGAATCTAAAGAATCACAGGAATTAGGTATTAAGATTGTTACTCACTTAAGGGAACGTTGTGATAAATTAACTCAAAAACACAAAATGAACTTTAGTTGTTATGCAACACCAGCTGAAGGATTATCAGGCAAATTCACAGTATTAGATCAAAAATTCTATGGAGACATTCCATGAATTACAGATAAAAACTTCTATACAAACAGTTTCCATGTTCCAGTAGATTATCCTATTTCAATTGCTGAAAAATTAGCAATTGAAGCTCCGTACCATGCATTATGTAATGCAGGGCACATTTCATATGTTGAATTTGATAACTACCCAACTGGCGAACAAATTGAAAAAGTTATTCGTTGAGCTTACTCAAATACTAACATTAACTATGTAGGTATCAACTTCCACATTCGTTATTGTAGAGAATGTGCTAGAAGAAGAAATGCTGAACAAATAGAAAAGAGACAAAAACAACTTTGCGACTGTTAAGTTATGGCTGACAAAATCAGATTAGCAGGAATAGCACAACAAAGCCTTGTTAATGGTAAAGGCTTAAGAAAAGTTTACTTTTCTCAAGGGTGCACACATCATTGTAAAAATTGTTTTAATCCAGAAACATGACCGTTTGTAGGCGGACAAGAATTTGAAATGGATGATTTATTACATAAATTATCTATTGAAACATATTTGGATGGCGTTACTTTTAGTGGTGGCGACCCATTTCAACAAGCAGATAAATTTGCTTATATGGCTATTAAAATTCGTCAAATGGGGTTTAACATTTGAAGTTATACAGGATATAAATTTGAAGAGTTATTAGAATTAGCCAAAACAGATAAGAATATAGATACTATGTTGCACAACATAGATGTTATAGTAGATGGCGAGTTTGTTCAAGAGTTATATGATGAACATTTAAAGTTTAGAGGTTCATCAAATCAAAGAATTATTGATGTACCAAAAAGTTTAGAAACTAATTCAATAGTAACACTAGATTTTTAAGGGATTTAATTTTATTAAAAATTTTTAGTGCATGAAATACACACTTAGTCTAAAAAGTGTTATACTAACATATGTAAAAATAAAAGGAGTAGAAAAAATAATGAAACAAGTTAACCAAGTTACTTACTTAAGCCCATCTGATAAATCTTGCCCAATCTGTGGATCACACGATATTCAATCAGTTAGTCGTATTACTGGATACTTATCATTAGATGAAAGATTCGGTTCAGGTAAAGTTGCAGAAAGAAGCTCAAGAGTAAGTCACAACAACGATTGCCACGAAAAAGTTTATAACAAGTAGTCTTTTTCTATTCTAGAGTTAAAAAAAATAACCATTGATAGTGGTTATTTTTTTATTTCATTTATGATTTTGTCAATTGTTAGTTTAGTTGGTTTTGTTCTAAATAAACCATAGTATGTTCCGTTTGTTAATTTTCCATTGTCAAAATCTTTTTGTTTATATTTATCGATTCCATTTATTTGAAGCATATAACATAAAATGTATTTTGGTTTAAAATCACGAACGATAACTGTTGTAGACCTACTTCCATGGGCACCAACAGCAACTGCTGGAACTGCTAATGGTACTGAATAGAAATACTTAATTGTGACATTAGAAATAAAACCATGGATTTCTTTAGAAATCTTAACACTATCAGTTTGTTTAGTTTCGATAATAACATTAGTTTCAAATTTAACATCAGCAAATACTTTTTTATAAATAGAATCTACAAAAGCTTCTGATTGAATAGAAGAAGAAATAGGAATGTTTTTAGAAGGCAATTTATAGTCTTCTCTATAAAACAAAGGAAGACATGAAAAAGGAGATTGAAGCTTACTAAATCTAGTAATAAAATTATTGATTTGAGTAAGTTTTACATCTTTCATTTCATCAAGATCATAAGAAGAACATTCAGTGAGTGTACCAAACGAGTAATTAATACAATCACTATTTAGTAATTCTTTTAATTCATCTTCTTTTGATTTTCTTCTTCTAGAAGAAAGTTTTTTAATTTCAAATTGAGGTTTCTTTTGATAAGTAATTACATTATCACTATCTTTTAATAAAACAAAATCTGGATAAGTAGTTAATAAATTAACTATTTTTTCTTGAGTTAATACAGTGAATGCAACTCTAAATTGTTGTTCATCATTTCTAGAACAAACAAATTTTTTATCGAATTCTGGATTATCCATTGGTAACTGATCTTTGTTTTTTCTTTTAAACCAATGATGTTTTACTTCATTGTTTCCAATAAAAGACAAGTTTTTAACAAGATTAGTTTTAATTGCCATGTAATCATTAATCTTGTATACAGGGAATGGTCAATATACAATTGCCATGGCCATTTCTGTTCCAGTACCGTTTTGAGTACGGTAATGAATAGGGACTTCTTTAAAATATGGCATATCAATTCAAGATTGCATTTTACCTTTAGTAACAATGAATGGAGTGTTGTACATTTCTCCAGAGACTAATTCACATATAGAAAAATCTTTGTCTTTATTAAATAAAGGAATAATTGAATCACTAAAGTTTTCTCATAATGGAATGTGTTCATAAGAAAGAGTTGGAGAAAACTTAAAATCTTCAAATGATTTATTTAAAACATTTTCAATTACTCCATATGAACTATATAGTTTGTATAAAGGTTCAAGTTGTTTTTGTAATCTATTTTCTAGATCGTTCAATTCTTTGTTTTGAGCTTCAATTTTTGGAGTAATGTTTTTTATTTGATTATTAAGAATAAAATAAGGAAAAATTAATCAAATAAAAATTCATTTCAAAACATTTTTAATTCTTCTTGTTTTTTCTAATTTAGCAGTGTTATCATATAAATCATAATATTTAGTTGCTAATTCTTTATTTTCTGATTTATTAATATTAGACTTATTTAATAAGTCATCAAAGTATTGATTAAAAAGTTTCTCAGCTTCTATTGTGATTTTATTACTATCTTCACTATTAGAAATCTGGGGATTTAATTGAGACATGATTTAATTACTTATTAAGTTTTAGAGAAACGTCTTTTTGTTGCTCTTCACTTGCATTAAATAACGCAAATGTGTGTAAACCTTGTTTTGTTGCAACAACTTTTGCAGGGAATGTGAATAATTCTTGGTTAAATTGAGTAACAACAGAGTTATATAGTCTACGACTAGCAGCAATTTCTTGTTCTAAGTATTCTGCACTACTCATTAAATTTTTAATAGCTTCTGTAGAAGCGATCTTAGGGTAGTTTTCATAAGTTGCTAACAATCTAGCAAATGCTGAATCAATTTTTTGGTTTGCTTCATTAAGATTGTCATCTGTAATTTTATAACTTCTTAATTTAGTAATATCTGATAATAAACCTTTTTCAAAGTCCATAGATGATTTAGTAGCATCTACTAATTTAACTAAAGTATCACGTCTTTGAGCTAGTTGAATTTGGATTCCACTAGCTTTTTCATTGATTTGCATTTGTAATCTATTGAATTTATTTTTCTTGGTAATAGAATAAATAAAAAATAAACCAATAGTTACAACTCCTAAAGCAACAAAACCAACTTTATCACCAGTTGAACAAGTGACATTTATTTGTCTGTTTTGAACATTTGGATTAAATCCTTTTGTTTGTTGTTCGTTTTCTCTTGTATCAATTAACATAAATTTCTCCTAATATATTAGATTATATAATTTTTGGTATTTATTAACGACCCATATAATGTAAATATGGGAAAATACCATCATCAAATTGAAAAACAAGAAACTAAAACATCAGGAATTGTTGATTTAGTCAAAGTCAAAAAAACATCCCGTGGTGGTAAAAAACCATCAAAAGTTTCTAATCGTCAAATATTAGAACAAATTCTTAATCGTTTAGATCAGTAAGATGTCTTCAACAAACAGCAAGATAAACGTTGAGAACACCAAGAAGAGTTTAATAATCAAATATTAACAACAATTAAAACAATTATTAAAACCAACAACCTAAGAACTAAATAATCTTATTTTTGATAAAACTTGATTTATTTTTTTGTTAAATTTTTAATTCTTAACCACCTCTTAGTTGATATTTATTATTAACAACTTGCTGATATGATAATGCTTAAAACACATAAATTATCTAAAATCAATTAGGGCATAATAACCCCACATCATATTAAGATAATATATAATATTATTGAGGTGAAAATTATGGCAATTTATGTATGTGATTTATGCGGATGAGAATACGATGAAGCAAAAGAAGGACCTTTTGCTGACAAACCAGATTCTTATGTTTGTCCGGTTTGCCACGCTAGCAAATCACAATTCTCTAAAAAATAAAAACAGATAAAGTTTCGTTCAAAAAATTATTAGTTTCTAATAATTTTTTGTTTTTTTTATTAGTATTGTAGAAAGAAGAAAAATATGAACAAAATTTCAGAAAAGATTCATTATGTTGGAGTTAATGATTTAAAAATAGATTTATTTGAAGGACAATATAGAGTTCCTAACGGAATGTCTTATAACTCTTACATTTTATTAGATGAGAAAATTACTATTATGGATACTGTAGACCAACATTTTAGTAACGAATGATTAAACAACATTAAAAAAGAAATTGGTGATAAAAAACCAAGTTATTTGATTGTTCAACATATGGAACCAGATCACTCAGGAAGTATTGCTAATTTTTTAAAAGTTTATCCAGATACTACAGTTATAGGTAATGAAAAAACTTTTAAAATGATTGATCAATTTTTTCATTGTGAAATTAAGAACAAATTGATAGTTAAAGACAACGAATCATTATCTATTGGCCAACACAAATTAACATTTGTGTTTGCTCCGATGGTGCACTGACCAGAAGTTATGTTTACTTATGAATCTACTGAAAAAGTGTTGTTTTCAGCAGATGCATTTGGTAAGTTTGGTGCATTAGGAACTAAAGATAATTGAGTAGATGAAGCAAGAAGATATTACATTGGTATTGTTGGTAAATATGGACCTCAAGTTCAAAATGTTTTAAATAAAGCTAAACAAATTGATATTGCTACAATTGCTCCATTACATGGACCAGTATTAAATAGTGACTTAGGTAAATATCTAAATCTATATGATGTTTGATCTTCATATAAACCTGAAGAAGAAGGTGTTGTAATTTGTTACACTTCAGTGTATGGTAACACCAAAAAAGCAGTGATGTTATTGCAAGAGGAATTAACAAAAAATAATAAAAAAGTTATTGTTCATGATTTGGCTAGAGAGGATTTATCAGTTTGTTTGGTAGATGCATTCAGATATTCTAAATTAGTATTAGCTACTACAACATACAATGCAAATCTATACCCATTTATGAATTTCTTTTTAGAAATTCTAGTTGAACACAATTTTCAAAACCGTTCTGTTTCGTTAATAGAGAACGGCTCTTGATATCCAACTGCAGGTAATTTAATGAAAAAGAAATTAGAGAACTCTAAAAATTTAACTTATATAGAGCCAAGCATCAAAATCTTATCATCTTTAACAAACGAAAATATCAACCAAATTAAAGAATTAGCTAAGAATTTGTAGTTTAAATAAACTAAGGTTTACTCTGAATTTGATTATTTTTTTAAGCATATTGATTTACCAATTGATAATCCATATGATTGCAAAGTAAGCATTTAAAAAATTAAGGTATATCATAGTTTAAAAATAGAGTCATATAATATAAATATGGGGAAATACCATTATCAAATTGAAAAACAAGAGACTAAAACATCAGGAATTGTTGATTTAGTTAAAGTTAAAAAAACTTCTTCTGGTGGTAAAAAACCATTAAAAGTTTCAACTCGTGATTTATTGTTAGGTTTTATTGATGAACAACGACAATTTAACAAACAAGTAATTGTTCGTTTAGATAATGTTGAAGATATTCTTAAACGTCACGACAAAATCCTTGAACATCACGATCAAATCTTTAAGCGTAATAATTTAAAATAAAGTTTTTAAATGCTTTTTCTTAAAAAGTTAATAACATTTTTTTCTCATTCTCTTCTTTTTGGGTTAGAAATATAATTCATTTTATCGTTATACATAGCTCTTAAATAAAAAGTTCAATCAGGTAAATTAAATTCTGTACTAAATGCTTTTGATACAATATCTTTTTGTTTATTCTCTCATTCCTTAACTTTTTCTTCAGTTCCATTTTCAACTTTATCATTTACTAAAAAGTATGTTATATCTTTTTCTTTTTCTTTAGAATATGCATAAATAACAATCACATTTGAATGTGGGAATCCGGAATTCCAAACAATTTTTTTATTTTTTGATGTTTTACATTCAATATTAATTGCGATTTTATATTCTTTTAATATGAAATCAGGATATTGTTGTGACCCATTTGGCTGATAAATGTATTTGATTTTATATTTATTAAATAATTCCTTAATATTTTCTTCAAAATGTTCTCCAGTTTTTTTCGATATTCTTTTAAAATTTATAGCAAAAATGAAATCATCTGATTTATGATTCAATAAATTTTTAAATAGATTTATTAATTTTACTTTTTTATTCATTTTCACTCCTTAAATACAAAATTTGGTGCATATTTTCCGAAGGCAGTATGAACTAAACAATATTTTTTAACATCTCATTTTTTATTAATCACATTAATCGAATAATCCTTATTTAACTTAACATTTAAAAACTCTCGTTGTAAATATTTAGGATAACAAACATAAAAATTTGAAATAAATCTAATAGCGATTGATTTGTTTGAGTTAGTTCAATCATTAACGGACATAGTAACTGTTCAATATGCTTTTTTTAAAAAAGGTCTAAAATATGCATAATGAGGAACATATGTAGGACAAATCAATAACCATTTGTTTCTTTTAATTTTTTCCAACAACTCTTTTATTAGAGAAAAAGCAGGGTTCGTTATCACATAGTCATATTTTGAATAATCTACAAAAAATGCATTATGTTTTAAACCATCTCCTGCTGGTGCTAAATCAACATCAACTTTGTTATTTCTTAAATACAAATAAATATTTGATGTTTCATTGTCCATTGGACAAACCACTTTTTTATTTTTTAATTTCTTAATTACAGGTTTTAAAAACCTTTCAGCTGTTTTATATGAAGTGTAATATTCATCATCTGGTTTAGAATACTTAGTTCTACACTTTCAGTTCGAAGAAAAAGTCTTGCAAGTGATAAACTTGCAAGACTTTACTTCTTTGTTTTTTCTTAATGAAAGGTTATTCTCTCTCTCTCTCTCTCTCGAGCGCGAAGTTAAATTCTTTTTATTAGTAGCCATAATTTAATTAGTTTGTTAAAACAATTATATTTAATTATTGTAGTCATATTCTATAAGAATAACATCATATAAATCAAATATAATTACTAATGAATTTATGGGTAAAAAAGAATTTAAGTTTTTACATAACTATCATTCACATACCATCTATTGTTATCATGCAGTTAACACTGTACAAGATGTTATTTTAATGGCTATTAAAAATGCTTGGAAAACAATCGGTATTAGTGAACACGCTCCATTAAACACTCATAGAAAATTCAGATTAAATTGAGATACCATTGACGACTATATCCAAGAAGTTTCTTTTTATAAAAGAAAATATAAAGATAAAATCACAGTTTTATGTGGATTAGAAGCAGAGTATGATGGTTCACAATATGAATACTATAAAAAACTAAAAGATAAAAAAGGAATAGATTATATGATCTTAGGTAACCATAATATTGGTAACCCAAGTGATTGCAAAGTATGAAATGTAAACAATCCTGATTTATTTCAATACTATAAGCAATATGAAGAAGCAGCTAAAAGTGGTTTGTTCGCTTATTGTGCTCATCCAGATATTATTTATAGATATTATCTTAAGTGAGATTCAGATGCTGTTAAAATAGCAAAGAAAATTATTGCTACTTCAATCAAATACGATTTTCCTTTAGGTTTTAATCTTAATGGTTTAAGAATGAAACTTGTAGACTTTGATTATCCTACTGATATGTTTTGGGAATTAGTAGCTAAATCAAAGGCTAAAGTAATTATTGAAACTGATGCTCATGATCCATACACTATGAGTCAAGAAATGGTTGACAAAGGTGTTGCATTAGTAAAACAATGAGGGTTAGAAAAGAATTTAATTAATAAATTAACTTTACAAAGCAAGCACTTAAATAAATAGAATCATATAATATAGATATGGGTAAATACCATTATCAAATTGAAAAACAAGAGACTAAAACATCAGGAGTTGTTGATTTAACTAAAGTTAAAAAAACTTCTCATGGTGGTAAAAAGCCTTCAAAATCCTCTAAACCACCAAAATGGTTTGACGAATTTGCTGATGAAGTAAGAAAAGGTTTTGCAACTCTTAACAATCGTTTTGACAATCTTGTTAAACAAAACAATCTAAAAGAATAATTAAAAATTATCAAAAATACACTCAGGACTTCTAGAGTGTATTTTTTTCTTTCACTTTAACTATTTAAAAACAAAGAATAAATATAATATTTAATAAAATAAGTATGATGCAAAAAAAGCGTTTTGTAGATAAAGGTTTAAAAGCGCATAAATTATATGCGCAAACACCTTTATTCAAAGCTGTATTACTTGTAGCTATTCCTGGACTATTAATATCATTTATGTCAGGAATTTACGTTTTTGCTGATCAATTATTATTGTCTTTATTAGTACCAGAAGATCCTATTCATAATATGGACAAGATTTATTTAGCTCAAGGAATTTCTCAGGCTAATTTAGATTGGATTAAAGATTGGATTAAAGATAATTTTAAAAATATTGCTGACACTAAACAAATGGTAAAGAGCTCAATTGCTATTACTTTACCAATCATGATGGTAATTAATGCTGTTCCTAACATTGCAGCAATCGGTGCTGGATCAATGTATGGTCAATGTATTGCAAAAGATAATAAACCTAAAGCGTTGCAAATTTGAAAATCCACATTTTATTGTGCGATTTGTATTGGTTTATTATCATCATTAGTTTTTTATTCAATAAATGATTCTGTATTAAAACTAATGGCAGGCCATGTACCATATTTAAAAAATGATGATCACCAAGTGAATAAATATTTCGAGATTGCTTATGATACCCAAATTTTGTGAAGTCATGAATTTTTAGACATCCTATCATGAAGTTCTATTCTTAATGTGTTTATTTTATATTTTTCTTTCATGGTAAGAGCAGAAGGTAAACTTTCATTTGTTACGATTGCAGAAGTATTCTGTAATTTAGCAAATGTATTGTTTGATTATGTTTATATTAAGTATTTTCATACAGGTATGAAAGGTGGAGGTTATGCTACACTTACTGGTTGAGCGATTAACTTTGTAGTTTATGCTGTATATATCTGAGTGCTTGGAATTCAAGGTAAAACTTGGATGAAATACAAAGACTTATTACCAAAGAATGGTATTCCAATATCTTATAACTTGCTTGTACCAATTGTAGTCATTGGTTTATCTGTATTTTTAAGAAACTTTAGTAATGCATTTGCTAATACTGCATTTATGACTTTGTTGGGTAATGTAGCTGAAAAAACCGGTAATGATTCACAATATTGACAAAGTATTTCAGGTGCTGTATGACCTGTAGGTAGTTTATTCTTTTATGCAATTTTTGGCATAGCAGACGGAGTGAGAACGTTGGTTGCTTATAACTATGCAAGAAATTCTTATGCAAGAATTAAAAAAACATATTGATATGCAACATTGTTATCATTTATATATGGTATTGTAATTTATACATGCTTGGCCACATTCTTAGGTCAATGATTGATAGGTTTGTTTGATTTAGACCCATCAATGGCCGCTCAAACATTAAAATACATGAGAATTCAAGTAATATTTATTCCTTGCGTTGCATTATCAATTGGTGGATTACTAATGTTCCAAGCTACAAACCAAATGGCAATGGCCAACTTCATTGCTGTTTTACAAGCGTTAATAGTATTCCCTATTGCTTCTGGTACTATGTATCCTGTTGCTATCAATCTTAATGATCCGTTAATGTTTGTAATAACAAATCCATTAAATACAGGAGCGGCTGGTCTAATAATTACATGCATTTCAATTGTGTATTTATACAGATATTTAGGTAGAACTAGATTTGATATGAGAGTAAATACAGGAACAAAAACAAAGAAAATTAGAATTTCTGTACCATCTAATGTTAAAAAGATGTCATATGCTGAAAGAGAACTACAAAAATCTCTTGTTCAGTCATCTAAATAATTTTTCTTAATTTTTATGGTGTTTATATAATATATAAACACAATGGAATATATCAGTCTTTATAGAAAATATAGACCAACTAATTTTAGCACAGTTGTTGGGCAAAAACCAATTATCAAAACCTTATTGAATTCAATTCAACAAGGTAAAATTGCTCATGCTTATATTTTCTATGGATCTAAAGGTATAGGAAAGACTTCTATTGCAAAGATATTTGCAAAAGCAGTTAACTGTTTAAACTCAGTTAATGGAGATGCATGTAACGAATGTGAAAACTGCAAATTAATCATTGACAGTAAAACAAGTGACATTATTGAATTAGATGCTGCTTCTAATAATGGGGTAGATGAAGTTAGAAATATTATTGATAGTGTTGGTTTTTTACCAACTGCACTTAAATACAAAGTTTATATTATTGATGAAGCCCATATGTTGACTACATCAGCATGGAATGCTTTATTAAAAACAATTGAAGAGCCTCCTCATCATGTAATTTTTATTTTTGCTACAACAGAAATGAATAAAATTCCTGCGACGATCTTATCACGTTGTCAAAACTTTCAATTTTCTAGAATGACTGAAAATGATGCAAGAGAAATATTAACCAATGTCATTAAAAATGAAAATATTAAAATTGACGAAGCATCAATTAATAAAATTATTCAATTAGGTAATGGATCAGCAAGAGATTTATTGAGCGTTCTTGATCAATTGTGTATTTATACAAATAATAATATTACCGAACAGGCAATTAATGAAATTTTTGGTTTAGTAGATTTAAATTCAAAAATATCATTTATTAATAATTTAATTTCTAAGAAATTAGATATTATTATTAACCAAGTTGAAAAATATTCAACACAAGGAATCAATTACACAGTATTTGTAACAGAATTAATTTCAATCTTATTAGATAAATTAATTTATTTACAAACTAATAAATTTGATAATTTGAAAATGTTAAACAAAGATACTATTAATGCTTTTGCTTTATCAGAACATGAATTAATTTCTTACATTAATATTTGGCAAAAGATTTTCATTCAAATTAAAAATGCCAATGATCAAAAATCAGTTTTCTTAATCGGAGTGTTTGAAACATTCAATTTAAATTCTAATCACCAAACAGTTAGTGTTAAACCTAAAATGGCACAACCAACTAAAATTAATTTAGTACAAACTGAATCTAATAAACCAATGTTTACAACTTCTGTTTATAAGATTCATAAACCTGTTGTTTCTAAAACAAAGGAAGTTGTTTCAACACAACCAGTTAAACAACCTGAGGTTAAAAATGATCAACCAACAATTAAAACAGAATCTAACAATTTATCTGCAACAGACATCTTCAAACATGTAGCATCTAATGCAAATAAATCTACAATTATAAATGTGCAAAGCACATTCAATAAATTATTGCAAGATGAAAACATACCAGCATGCGCAAACTGTTTAATGTTGGCTGATAAAGTATTTGTTGCTTCAAATAATGGAATAATTTTAAAATTTAATAATGAATCAGATGCTTTTATTTTAAATAAAAATTATTCAAAACCAGCATTTCAAAACTTTGTAATTAAATACTTTAACCATCCAATTTATTTTGCTGGATTTGTAAACAAAGATTTACAAGAATTAACTAAGGAATTTAAAACTAATAAATATAAACTTCCTGAATTAGATGTCAATAACATTCTGAGTGAAGACAATAAAAAAGATGGTGAAATGCTATCTTTATTTAATAAAATATTTAATAAATAAAAAATATGTTAAAAATATTTAAATTTATCAAAGCAAAAGCTTTAATTTTTGCAATCATATCTATGATACTTACAACAGGTGGTTGTGTTTGTGATTTATACCAACCAACACTATTACAAGATGTAATTGTTGCAGCTACTAAAATTTCACTAGGATTAGGCGGTTGAGAAGAATTATGAACTAAAATAGGCATGATTGCTGGATTAGCTTGTGGAGGATTAGGGTGTGCTGTAATAGCGATGATCTATGCAGCTAAAGCATCTTTGTTAGCTACTCAATATTTGAGAAGTGGGTTGTACAAAAAAGTTTTAGGTTTTTCATTTGCTAACATTGATAAGTTTTCTACAGGTTCATTAATTACTAGATTAACAACTGATACTAATAACTTTCAAATGTTAACACAGTTAACATTAACAATACTTATTAGATCACCAATCACATTCATTGGTGGGTTAGCAATATCATTTACTACAGTTGGATGGGTGTTTGGCTCAATAGCTGTTGGTGTGTGCTTGTTAATGATTGGTGTAATGATGTTGTTTGGCAGAAATGCATTTCGTTGATTTGAAAAAGCTGAAAAACAATTAGATATTACAAATAACGTAATGAGAGAAAATATTCTTGGAATGAGAGTGGTTAAATCTTTTGGTATTCAAGAAGAACAGACAACAAGATTTAGAAAAGCTAATAGATATTACAAAAAATACCGTATTAAAGCACAAATTTTAATATCACCTATTATGTCAGTAATTACCATGTGTTTGCAACTTGGTATTTTTGCAGGATTGATGGCTACTGGATTTTTAGGAGAAAGTAATCCAACTTTAGTAGGAAAGATTTTTTCATTTACAAGTTTATTAATGATTGTGTTATCTTCAGTTATTATGGCAATTGTTGTAGTGGCTCAATTTATTACCGCTAAGCCATCAATCATAAGAATGCAAGAAGTGTTTAATACAGAATCTACAATAGTAGATTCTAAAAGCCATAAACATTTAGAAAATGATTATTCAATTAAATTTAATCATGTTAACTTCAAGTATTCTGATAAAGCCAAAAAGAACATTTTGTCTAACATTAATTTTGAAGTTAAACAAGGTGAATTCTTGGGAATTATTGGAGGAACAGGAAGTGGTAAGTCATCGTTGGTAAACTTAATTCCAAGACTATATGACACTCAAGCTGGTTCAATCACATTAGGTGGAATTAATGTTAAAGATATTTCTTTATCTGATTTAAGAGAACAAATTGGGGTTGTTTTACAAGAAAACAGTTTATTCCAAGGAAATGTAAGAGAAAATCTTAAATATGGTAATAGAAATGCTACTGATGAAGAATTGATTAAAGCTTGCGAAAATGCATGTGCTTGAGATTTTTTGAGCAAAATGAAAGGCAAATTAGATTATCCTGTTGATCAAAGAGGAAGAAATTTTTCTGGTGGACAAAAGCAAAGATTGTGTATTGCAAGAGCATTAGTTAAAAAACCAAAAATTTTGATTATGGATGATTCTACAAGTGCTTTAGATTTGATTACAGAAGCTAAGGTTCAAGAAAATATTAGAAGAGACTATAGAGATTCTACAGTGATCATTGTTAGTCAAAGAGTAGCTTCTATTAAGAATGCAGACAAAATTATTGTTATGGATAATGGTAAAATTTCAGGTATTGGTACACACAAACAATTAGTGAAATCTAATGAAACATATCGTAATATTGTTTCATCACAATTAGGAAAGGAGGGGTTAAGATAATATGCCACCGATTTTAATCAATACCTCTGGTAAACAAAAATATGCTAAAGGAACAGCAAAGAAGCTGTGGTCATATTTTGCTAAATACAAATGACAAATAATTGTTTCTTTCACAGTATCTACAATAGCAGGTGCATTTACAGCAATAGCTATTTATATGTATGCATTGCTATATTCATATTTAATGAAGTTTATGGGTATGCCTGATACTGCATTAATTAAAACAATAAGCGGTTTTGTTTTTGCAGGAATAGGTTTGTTAATTATTTACATTTTATCTAACTTATTTACATGGTTAACATCGTTTTTAACTGTTAAAATTGCAGAACGAGGATGTTATCACTTAAGAACGGCTATTTTTAGAAAACTACACAAAATTCCTATTAAGTATTTTGATCAAACACCTTCAGGTGATATTATTAGTAGAACGGCTAATGATGTTGATAACATCACGAGATTTATTTCTCAATATGCTGGCAATAGTATCTTTTGAATTTGTAGCATTGTTTCTGTAGGACTACTAATGTTTTTGGCTAATTGAGCATTAAGTTTAATAATCTTATTGATTTATCCATTAGTAGCATTAATCAATATGTTCATTATCAAAACATTAAGACCATATTATGCGAAACAACAAAAATGTTTAGGTGAATTAAATGGATATATTGAAGAATATATTTCTGGAACTAAGATAATTTCTTTATTTAAAATGGAAGATGAAGTTAAGAAAAATTTTGACATCTTAAATGAAAAATTAACTAAAAACTCTACAATAGCAAACAGTGTAACAAACGTTATGATGCCTTTAAACGGTTTTTTTAACAACATGTCATTCGTTATCTTAGCTGCATGAGGTGTGGTATTTATTCTTAATGGATGAATTAAAACGTCTTGAGGTGTTTTAAACATTCTTGATCCTACTGTTTTCTTAGTCATGTTTACGATGATCGCTAGAAATTTAACAAACCCTATCAATCAATTAATTTCTACATTTGGGCAAATGATGTTATGTTTAGCATCAAGTGATCGTGTGTTTCAAATCTTAGAACAAGATGAAGAAAAAGATCCTGCAAACGCTAAAATGTTGACACCAGATTCAATTCAAGGTGTTGTTGAAGCAAAGAATATGGATTTTGCTTATACAAAAGATAAACCTATTTTAAAGAATATTAATTTTATAGCAAAGCCAGGAACTGTAACTGCGTTAGTAGGTCCAACTGGAGCAGGGAAAACTACTATTGTTAACTTGATAACAAAATTCTATGACATTAATGGTGGTAAGTTAATGGTGGATGGTACTTCAATCGCTAACATTAATCGTACTTCATTAAGACAAAACATTACTATGGTTTTACAAGACACATATTTGTTTGGTGTTTCTATTTATGAAAACATTAGGTATGGTAAGTTAAATGCTACAAAAAAAGAAATTATTCAAGCAGCTAAACTAGCCAACTGTCATAGCTTCATTACTAAATTACCAAATGGATATGATACAATTTTATCTGATAATGGTGGTAATTTATCTCAAGGACAACGTCAATTAATCGCTATTGCTCGTGCTTTCTTAGCAGATTCTAAAATAGTTATTTTAGATGAAGCTACTTCTTCTATTGATACAAAAACTGAAATCCAAATTCAAGAAGCAACGGAAAAATTAATTAAAAATAGAACGACATTAATGATTGCTCACAGATTATCAACAATCAAGAATGCTGATAATATTTTAGTAATTGATAACGGTCAAATTGTAGAACATGGTAAACATAAAGATTTAATAGCTAAAAAAGGTTTCTATTACAAACTTTACATGTCACAATTTAGAGGAAATCAAATTTAATTATTCTTTTGTAATTTTCATATAATATAAGAAAGTATACCCAAAGATAGTATAAGAAATAAAAACAAATATAAATTTTTGTAAATGTTACACTATCACATAGGTAATGCGTTTATAACAACACACGACATCGTTATGAAAATTAGAAAAATATTTGTGATCTTATCATTGCTTGCGTTGGTTCCAACAACATCTGTTCTTTCAACTTCGTGTTCAAAACACCAAAGTGCTTTGGACGAGTTTTTAGATGTTGATTACACATGGGATGATGTGGAACATAAAAAAAACTCCATGATAAGTGGTGTTGAAAGAAATTCTGGAATTGAATGAAGGTCATCAAAAAAACTTCAAGCAAAATACTTGAGAGAAGAAGACTATACAAAAGAAAGAGCAGAAACATACCAATCTAATCTTGAATTAGAACTTGATCAATTTAAAGAACAACCAAATGCTAGTGCAAACGAAGCTTTTGACTTACTAAATGAAGAAGAGAAAAAAGAAAGTTTAAATACTTTTGATTGAGCATTAGTTAACAAACATATGGATACCCTTAGAAGCAATGCTTATAGTAAAATTTCATCAATTGATGGTTTATCAGATAAAAATAAAGCTTCATTATATGATGATGTGTGTAAAAAATTTAATGAAATCTTATTTAATGCAAAGAATCAAAAACTTGATTTTCAAGGTACAATTGATTTTATTGATTCCGAAATTGATAAATACATTGAGGGTGAAATACCAAGCAAATCTAAAAAAATGATTGCTGAGAACTCTCTATATTCTTTTGTTACATCACAAGATTTTTCAATTAATAATAAATTATTAAATGGAGATGGTACTTTTTCATTCACATCATGAGAACAAGCATCTGCTGATGAAGAAAAGAAAGTAATCGAAGATAAAATGTTATCCAATCTTTTCACTTTTGAAAAGTTACCTGTAAGTAAAACAACAGTCTCAAATGATTACTATTTTTCATTTAAAATTAACAATTTGGAATGGAAAAATTTGATCACTGCAAAAATTAATATTACTTTTATTCTTATAGACAAAGATTCAAGTGAAGAATTAGCTTCTATTGATTTTTCAGACATAGAAGTCATCGAAAACAAGCAAGGACTAGCTACTATTTTCGGGCGATATTTGCAAAAAATTACTTATGATAAGAATGAAGATGCAGCAACCTATAGTTCTTTTAAAAACCAAGCACAAGCAGATGGTATAAGCATAAATGGTAAAAAGTTTTTAACTTACGATTTTATTGAATATATTGCTTCTATTAATTTAAATTCATTATCATTAAGTGAAAAAGAACAAATTGCTGAAGTTACTTCAAACAATTCTATTTCTTTTGGAGCTTTTTGCGAATTTGTTGATGATGATCAAAAAACATCAGGTACAGTTATTTTAACACCATGTATTTATGACCCTTCTATTTTGTCATCTAGTGAAGATAAAGAGGCTGCTATTATAGTTCAGTCTGAAAAGAATCTATCATTTCCTCTAACTGTGAGTGCAAATGATGATATCAAAGAAATTTTATTTAATGAAGATTCTATAGTATCTACTGTTGATGCTATAAATTCTTCACTTTCTTCTTTTGAATATTATGCAAACGACAATAATTTAAACAAAATTAAGAAAAATGTTAGTGACACCACACGAATATATGATATAGAAATTTCATATATGGTTTTTGGGTCACTAAGCAATGTTATAAGTATTATTACTGATATTGCTACTTCCCCTCTTTCACTTTCTATTGACTTTGCTTCTACTGCGTTCGATGTCTATGAAATGATTAATTCATTTCCTTGAGTAAAGACTATAAAAGAAGTTGCTAAGGAACAATATGATGAATTTTTAGAAGCACGTAATTCTGATGAATTCAAAGAAATAGAACAAGCAGTTAAAAATAATAATTTACGCCAACATCAAAGAGAAATAGAAACAGAAGCAAAAGAGTTTTTAACAGAATCAAAAGATGCTCCAAACACTTATGAAATAACAGCACCAGAAGAATTAATAAAACAATTTGAAGATAAATACGGTTTAAATAGGGAAAATGCTATTAAGAAGATTAGTTCTAGACAACAAGATAAAGTTCAATTGACTATAACATCTTTTGGTGGTGCTTTGCAATTTATCGCTAACGCTGCAAAATTATTTTTGTGAAAAAAAGCCACTACTTTCTTTGAAAAATCTATAAGAATTATGGACTTTAATGCATATTCTATGTCTTTTCTTCCAGGATTAGCTAGAAATGTAAGCGCCACTGAAGCAACGACAATCATTCCTTCTTTTAGAGTTCAAGATATTGCATTTGGTGCTCGAGGTGACATGTTAAAAAACGAGTTAAAACTTTTTGATAGTAAAAAAGCCTATAACTTAATGAAAAAAGACATAGGTGTTCTTGAAGACGCCATAAATAAAGGGAACACATTTTTAGAAACCGCACACATGAAACTTGAAGAAGGTTTAAACAATATAATTGATACATATCATACTATTGATGCAGCTCAAAAAGATTTAATTGGTATTAAAACTTTAGATTCTATTGTTCTGCCAGAAGCGGCGTTTGCGTCTGACCAAACTGTTTTAGCAATGTTTCAAGCAAATAGATCTATTATTGATGAAGGAAAACATTTTTTAGATGATGCGGCTTTTTTTACACAATGACATGATTCGTTAATTAATCAAGGATTGCCATATTATTACACAACTTTATTTCGTCAAAAAAACATACCAGAAGGTCAAACAGCTTTATCTTTAGCAAAAGAATACATGCCAAATACATACAATTATTTCACAGAACAAATTGATAAAGTTATCAACATAGATTACACTTCAAAATTATCAGAAATACAAAAGCAAGTTGTTGATACAGATTTATCAATATGAGCATCCACATCAGCTTATGACACAGTTTTGAAGAGAAATAAATATTTGTGTAGGACTTCTTCTGGTGAACAAATGGTTGAATCTGCTTTATCAAGCACACGAGCACACGAATATATTCAAAATAATTTTAAAAATTGGGAATTAGGTTCTTCACAGTGAGTTTGTGCTGATCCAACAAAAGCAGCAGAAAATTTTATTGATTTAGGTTTTGAGGAAACAATCGAACTAACTTCAAAAAAAGTAAAATATTATGGATATTCTGGTGCTACTTCTGGTCAGAAATTAACAAAATATGGTTTTTGCCAAAAAGTTAGCGAAAAAAATTCTATGTGATTAAAAAATGCTCAAGTTGATTCTGGTGTTCAACAACAAATTTATGAAGTTTTATCAAGCGACACACCTATTGAAACAAAAAAAGGAATTTTAGCTGATATAAGAGACACATCAGAAATGGTATATACTGATCAATCAAAATGACAAACAGCGACTGCTGTACAATATGACGCTAATTCTTTTACTAACGGTATAAAATGGATTGAAAGATTTTCTTTTTGAACAATATTGGGTTTTAACGCTCTCGCATCTATATTAAGAGAAGTTGTTTATGATTTTAAAACAAGAATGCAAATGTATGATTAAAACAAATATATTAAGCAAAAAATAGTAATTATTTTGTGTTATATTTATGCCTATATATAATATTAAAGAATGTTATATTAATAAGAAAGGCAATGTATATGAAGTTTAAGAAAGTTTTATCTTTTTTTTCAACAATATTATTATGTGTATCGATTTCCACAACAGCTTTTGTTTCAACTTCGTGCTCGAAAAACAAAGATGTTTTGGACGAGTTTTTGATTGCTGATCATACATGGGATGATGTGGAACATAAAAAAAACTCCATGATAAGTGGTGTTGAAAGAAATTCTGGAATTGAATGAAGGTCATCAAAAAAACTTCAAGCAAAATACTTGAGAGAAGAAGACTATACAAAAGAAAGAGCAGAAACATACCAATCTAATCTTGAATTAGAACTTGATCAATTTAAAGAACAACCAAATGCTAGTGCAAACGAAGCTTTTGACTTACTAAACGAAGAAGAGGAAAAAGAAAGTTTAAATACTTTTGATTGAGCATTAGTTAACAAACACGCAGATGACCTTAAAAACGAGATATACAACAAAATTTTATCAATTGACGGATTAACAGACAAAGATAGGGCCTCACTTTATGATTCGGCTTCTAAAAAATATAACGAAATCTTATTTAATGCAAAAAATCAAAAATCTGATTTTCAAGGAACACTAGATTATGTTAATTCAGAAGTTGAAAAATACATTAAAGAAGAATTACCAAGTGCATCAAAAAAAATGGTTGCCAATAACTCTCTCTATTCTTTTGTGACATCGCAAGATTTTTCAATCAATAAACAACTATTGGATGGAGATGGTAGTTTTTCATTTAGATTATGAGAAAAATCTACTTCTGATCAGGAAAAAAGAACAATCGAAGGCAAAATGTTACCGAATATTTTCACTTTCGAAAAGTTGCCAGTAAATGAAGGTACTGTATCTAACAAATATTCTTTTTCATTTAAAATAAGCGATTTGGAATGAAAAAATTTAATCACTGCAAAAATTAATATTACTTTTATTCTTACAGACAAAGATTCAAGTGAAGAATTAGCTTCTTTTCAATTTCCTGATATAGAAGTTATAGATAGCAAACAAGGTTTTGCTATTGCTTTAGAACAACATATAGAAAAAATTTCTCTTGACAAAAACGAGGATGCGCCCGGATATCGCTCTTTCAAAGCAGAAGTAGAAAATACTGCTATTGAAATAGACGGTAAAAAATTTATAACAAATGACTTGCTATCATCTGTTGCTTCCCTTAATTTAGATTCATTATCATTGAACGAAAAAGAACAAATTGCTGAAGTTACTTCAAACAATTCTATTTCTTTTGGAGCTTTTTGTGAATTTGTTGATGATGATCAAAAAACTTCTGGTACAGTAAATTTAAATTTATGTATTTATGATCCTTTAGCATTATCACCAACTGGTCAACAAGAAAACGCTGTTTTTATTCAACAAAAAAACACTATATCTTTCCCATTAAATGTGGATCTAAATGATGAGGCTAAAGATGTATTATTTAATGAAGATTCAGTTCTATCAACAACTGAATCTATAAGTTCTGCTTTATCTTCTTTTGAATATTATGCAGATAAAAAAAATTTAGATGACATTGAAAAAAATGCTAAAGACACAACTAAAATATACAAGTTTGCAATTTCTTACTCTGTTTTTGCTACACTTACTAATGTTGCAAGTTTTGTTGTTGATGCACTTGTTGGTACTAGTTTTATTGTTCTTGATATTGGTTCTTTTGCTGTCGACATTTACGAAATTTTAGATGTTATTCCTTGAACTAAAACAGCAAAAGATGCGGCTGCTGAACAAAAAAATGAATTTTTAGAGGCACGTAATTCAGACGAATTTAAGAAAATTCAAGAAGCTGTTAACCAAGGAAATTTACGTCAAAGTCAAAGAGAAGTAGAAAATAAAGCAAAAGAATTTTTAACAGAATCAAAAGATACACCAAATTGTTATCAAATAACAACACCAGAAGACTTAATAAAAAACTTTGAAGATAAATATGGTTTAAATAGGGAAAATGCTATCAAAAGAATTGATTCTGCACAAAGAGACATAATCAGTTTAGCAAAAGTTACTGCAGGGTCTTTAATACAAACATTAGGGAAAGCGTTAGAACTTTTCTTGTGAGAAAAAGCAACAACATTTTTCCAAAAATCTATAAAAATTATGGATTTTAATGCTTTTTCAATGTCTATGCTT
Source organism: uncultured Mycoplasmatales bacterium (assembly GCA_910578525.1). Classification (GTDB taxonomy): domain Bacteria; phylum Bacillota_I; class Bacilli_A; order Mycoplasmatales; family Mycoplasmoidaceae; genus Malacoplasma_A. The sequence continues at coordinate 31,902 of CAJTRF010000009.1, forward strand.
CCAGGATTAGCAAGAAATAGTTATGCTTCTGGAAAAACGACAGTATTTATTTCTTCATCATGTATACAAGATGTCGGGTTCTGTGCAAGGAACGACATATTTATAAATGAATTAAAACTCTTTGACATGGATAAAGGGTATGAAATGATGGCAAAAGACTATAAAATCATCCAAGAGGCTGTTAAAGAAGGAAAAGAATTTTTAAACCCCGCTTTAGCAAGATTTCAAACAGAATATGGAAGTATATTACAAACTTTTGGTTCTGTTGAAAATGCAAAAAAATCTTTAGTTGGGTTGAATATGTTGGAAGCTGTTTCTTTACCGTCTTCAGCGTTTTCTTCAAATGCTTTTATTTTAAGTGCACTTCAATCAAACAGATACACGATTGAAGAAGGGAAGCATTTTCTTGATAACTCACAATTTATTAGTCAGATGCATGATATTCTTATTGAAAAAGGTTTAGCAGACACTTACAAAACACGATTTGGTGAAGAAATATTGGAACAAGGATTTACATCAACGATTGAAGCTGCAAAACAATACATGCCAAATTCTTACAAATATTTCTCTGAACAAATTGATAAAGTTATGAATATCAACTTCACTTCAAAAATACCAGAAATACAAAAACAACTTATTGACACTGATCTATCAATATGATCAACAGCACTAACTCATGATACAGTTTTAAATAGAGATATTTATAAATGTACAACACAAACAGGTCAAGATATGGTAAAAAACGCTTTATCTAAAACACGTGCAGATAAATACATTGCAAACAACTTTAAAGATGTTGAACTTTCTTCATCAGCTTGAGCTTGTGCCGATCCAACGCAAGCTGCTAAAGATTTTGTAGATTTAGGTTTTGAAGAGGCAATCGAGGTTACTTCCTCAAGAGTTAAATATTATGGATATTCTGGAGGTACTTCTGGTCAAACATTATCAAAATATGGTTTTTGTAAAAAGGTTTCAGAAAAAAATTCTAATTGATTAAGAAGAGATGTAGTTGAATCTCAAACGCAAGAAGAAATTTATAAAGTTTTATCTTCAGATGTAACACCCGAACAAAAAGGCGTATTGTTATCTGAAATAAGCGAAAACGCAGATATGATTTATAAAGATAGAGCGAAATGATCAACAGCACAAGATGTGCAATGTGATGTTACATCTCTATCAGGCAATATAGAAAAGATTGAAAGATTCTCTTTTTGAGCGATACTTGTTTTGAGCATTGTTACATCTGTATTAAGAGAAATTGTTTATGAGTTTAAAACAAGAGTGCAAATTATTGAATAGAATACTAGGTCAAAACCAAACTTCTCAGTAACTTAGTTTGATAGAGATTATTATGTAGTTCAATCGATGATTTATAGTTTAATTCAGGTATTCATAGATTGTTTATTCAATCTATAACCTGATTTATTTCTTGTTGAGATATATTTATAAAGTCTGTTTGTTTAGGAAATTTCCTTCTTATAAGTTTGTTAATATTTTCAATACTGCCCTTTTCACATGAGCAATATGGATGACAAAAATAAACCAATATTGATTTACAAGCGTTATAAATAGATTTTCTAAACTCTTGTCATTCTCAAAATTCTGATCCATT
>CAJTRF010000010.1 GCA_910578525.1 uncultured Mycoplasmatales bacterium
TGTGTCATTTCCCCATATTTACTCCAAAGTGGCGTAAAATAGGTTTTACAGTCTAAAATATGAATAAGAGTTATTTAAAAATTGCAATTTGTGGAATACCTGTAGCATTAGGGTGTATTACTGCATGCAGCGCTATTTCATCTATTAAGACAAATGATACAACACAAGATGTTGTACCTTCTAATGCATTACCTTATGAAGTTTACGACATTGATGCAAATAATGTTTTATTAGGATTTAGAGAAGGTATTGATTTATCTCGATATGGTGGTATATGTAATACAATGCAAATTCCAGCAAGAGTAACAAGTATTGCTGATACTGCTTTCTTTGAACGTGATGGTGAAGCACACACAACAATTCCGTCATTTATTACAAATTTAACTTTTGCTGAAAATTCTAATTGTTCTTTAATTGGTGAAAGCGCTTTTTATAATGCTCAAGCACTAGCTTCAGCAAATTTATTTAATTGTACTAGTTTAACAACAATTGACACAAATGCTTTTATGGACTGTTCATCGTTGACCTCTGTAACATTACCAAGTAGTTTAATTAAGATTCAAGAATTTGTTTTTTATTGATGCTCTAAATTAGAATACATTGCTTGAGATTTACCTAATGAATATGAAACTAAAATAAGCATTGAAGGTCTCAATGCATTTACAAACATTTCACCTTCTGGAAAAGTTGAGTCTTTAAATCCGCAAATTACTTCACAACAATTATTTGATTGAATCAAAGATAAAGGCAACTTCCCAAGTACAGGTTGAGGTCCTGCTCATTAATTAATTTACAATTAACAAAGATAAAAATATATTTGTAAAGGAATAGTTATCAATATGAATAACTATTAGTTTCGACTCTAAAATTTAATAGTTATTTCAATATTTAATTTATAATTTTTAATTAATATGTATAACCATAACCTAATAGAGAAAAAATGACAGAAATATTGGTTAGAGCATAAGACTTTTCAATTTAAAGATAATGCTGATAGAAAGTTTTATGCTCTTGACATGTTTCCTTATCCATCTGGTCAAGGTTTACATGTTGGGCATCCAAAGGGTTATACAGCAACTGATGTAGTTTCTAGATTTAAAGTTCATCAAGGATTCAATGTTCTTCATCCTATTGGATGAGATGCTTTTGGATTACCTGCTGAACAATATGCGTTACAAACTGGTAATCATCCAAGAGAATTTACTACTAAAAATATCAATCATTTTAGAGAACAATTAATGTCTTTAGGTTTTTGTTTTGACTATGATAAAGAAGTCAATACTACTGATCCTAAATACTTTAAATGAACCCAATGAATATTTTCAAAATTATTTGAAAATAATTTAGCAGAAATCCAAGACATTGATGTTAACTGATGTGAAGGTTTAGGAACAGTTCTTTCAAATGAAGAAGTTTTAATTGTTGATGGAAAGATGGTCTCTGAACGTGGAAGTTTTCCAGTAGTTAAACGTCCAATGAGACAATGAGTTTTAAAGATTACAAAGTATGCTGATAAATTACTTGATGGTCTTAATGATGTAGATTGACCAGAATCTTTAAAATCAATTCAAAGAAAATGAATCGGTAAATCCGTTGGAGCGTTAATTAAATTTAAAGCTAATGATTTATCATTAGATGTTTTCACTACTAGACCTGATACTATTTATGGAGTTAGTTATTTAGCTATCGCCCCTGAATCTATATTGTTAGATAAATTAACTTCATCTCAACAAAAATCAGAAGTAGAGAAATATGTTGCAATAGCTAAATCTAAGACAGATGTTTTAAGAAAACAAGAAAAAAATAAAACAGGTGTGTTTATAGGTACATATGCAATCAATCCGATTACTAATGAACAAATACCTATTTATGTATCTGACTATGTTTTAAAAGATCATGGTACAGGAATTGTGATGGGTGTTCCAGCACATGATGAAAGAGATTACCAATTTGCTAAAAAATATAATTTACCAATTACATTTGTAATTGAATGTGAAAATCATAATGAAGCATTTACAAAAGATGGTATTCATATTGATTCACAACTAATTAATGGACTAAACAATAAAGATGCATCAAAAACAATTATTGATTATTTAACTAAAAATAACTTAGGTAAACAACATACAACATATAAATTAAAAGATTGAATTTTTAGTCGTCAAAGATATTGAGGTGAACCATTTCCAATTGTTTTTGATGAAAATAATAAGCCAACATTGGTAAAAGAATTACCAATTGAACTGCCTTATATTAAAAATTTAAAGTTATCAAAAACTGGAGAATCACCATTAGTTAATGATCAAGAATGAATGAATGTTAATATTGACGGTAAAGATTATGTTAGAGAATCCAACACAATGCCTCAATGAGCAGGTTCTTGTTGATACTATTTAGGTTATATTCTAAAACAAGCTGATGGTTCGTATATTGATTTAAATTCGAAAGAAGCTTTTGAATTATTTAAAAAATGATTACCAGTAGATTTGTATATTGGAGGACAAGAGCATGCAGTTCTTCATCTTTTATATGCCAGATTCTGACATCGTTTCTTATATGATATTAAAGTAGTTCCTACAAAAGAACCATTTCAAAAAATTATTAATCAAGGAATGATTTTAGGAGAAAACGGTGAAAAGATGTCTAAATCTAGGGGCAATGTAATTAATCCAGATGACATTGTTAAAACTCATGGAGCAGATGCATTAAGACTATATGAAATGTTTATGGGTCCGTTAACTGCATCTTTACCATGAACTGAATCAGGATTAAATGGTATTAGAAAATGATTAGATAGAGTTTATGCAATTTTTAACAATGAAAATATTAAGATTTGTAAAGATGCAAAACCTAATAAAGATTTAGAATTTGCATACAACAATTTTGTTAAAAAAGTAACTAATTGTATTGATAAATACAATTTTAATGTTGGAATATCAGAAATGATGATCTTTATTAATGAATGTTATAAAAATACAATTCTTCCATTAGACTACATGATAAACTTCTTAGTTGTGTTATCGTGTTATGCTCCTCACTTAGCTGAAGAACTATATTCTTCATTTAATAATGAATCAATTTTTCATGTTAAATGACCAACATTCTCTGATGCAGCATTAGTTAAGTCAACCGTTAGTTTACCAATTTCTCAAAACGGTAAATTAAGAGATGTAATGGAGATTGATGTTAATACACCAAAAGATCAAGTTATTGAAATGGCAAAATCTCGTGATAAAGTTAAAAACTTTATTGATGGTAAACAAATAAAAAAGATTATTTATGTTCCTGGAAAAATTTTAAACTTTATTTTGTAATATGCACTTCACTGAATTAAATTTTAAAAATTGAATAATCGATGAATTAAATGAATTAAAAATTACAAGACTAACTGAAATTCAAGAAAAAACAATTCCATTAGTCTTAAGAAATAATTCACTAATTATTTCTAGTCAAACAGGAAGTGGTAAAACATATTGCTATTTATTACCAATTTTAAATAAACTAGACTTTTCATTAAACAAAACTCAAGCAATAATTGTTTTGCCTACTAAAGAATTAGCGAAACAAGTTAATTCAAAAATTAATGATTTTAAAAAAGTTAACAGCCAAATTAAAAATATTAATCTTATTGAAAATAAACCAATCAATATTAATAATTTACCACATATTGTTGTTGGAACGCCTGTTAAAACAAAAGAATTTGTAGACAAATACAAAATTAAAGATTTAACATATTTTGTTTTAGATGAAGCAGACATGTTGTTTGACTTAGGTTTTACAAATGTCATAGATGAAATCTTTAAAAGAATTGATTCTCAATCTTTAATTAAGATTGCTTGCTCTGCGACTCTTCATGAATCTCTATCTAATAAATTAAGAAAGTATTTAAAAAATACAAAAGTAGTTCTTAATTCAAAATCAATATGAGTTAATCCTAACATTATTCACAACATTGTCTATTCATCAAATTTCGATGATCACCAAGGAACACTATTGAAACTAGTAAACATTATTAATCCTTTTTTTGGAATTATCTTTTGTAATACAAAAAATGAAGTTAATGATTTATATAAATTATTAAAAGCACAAAACATTGATGTAGCAAAACTTCATAAAGATTTGTCAATCAATGAACGTAAGAAAATTTTTAAAGATGTTAGCAATCTTAAATATAAATATTTAATTGCTACAGATTTAGCTAGTCGTGGGCTAGATATTAAAGGTGCTGATGTTGTTATTTCTTATTCAATGCCAGTTGATGACACATGATATATCCATAGAACCGGAAGATCTGGAAGAAATAACACAAAAGGTACAAGCTATGTTATTTACAATCCAAAGAATGATAATCAAATTAATAGATTAATTAAGAAATCAGTTAAATGAAATTTTTTATTCATTGACAAACAAAATAAATTAGTAAATAAAAATTTAAAGTTAAGAATAAAATCTAAACCAAAATTTGATTCAGTAACAAATGCTGAAATTCAAAAGATAATTAGAGTAAACTCTAAAAAGGTAAAACCTGGTTACAAAAAAAAGATCAAACAACAAATCAACAAGATTAAACAAAAAAAGAAACATGAATATATTGAAAAACAAGTAAAACAAAGATTGTTAAATAATAGTATTAAAAGAACTAAATATAATAAAAAGTAATGAACAATAAATTTGTAGAAAATAAGAGAGCTTATGAGTTGTATGTAAAAACTCCTCTATTAAAAGCTCTATTAAAAATTATTATCCCCGGATTATTAATTTCATTAATGATGGGGGTTTATTGATTTATTGACCAAATCATGTTAGCTAGATTAGTTCCTCATGATAATGTTCATACTTGTGAACATTTGTTTGGTTTTGATGAAAACACAATTAGAACATGAATTAGTGAAAATGGTAATAATCTAGTATTCTATGGACCTGGTGAAGTAATTAAATCAGCAATTACCATTTCTTCACCAATTTCTTTATTGATTTTGTGTCTTCCGTTCTTTATTTCTACAGGAACAGCAATTATTTTTACACAAGCTATTGGTAAAAATAATCGTGAAAAAGCACAAGAAGCTTACAAAATCGGTTTTTATGCAACTGCAACATTAGGATTAATGTTAACTTTTGTTTTTGGTTGTTTCTGCGAACAAATCTTAACATCAATGGCTGGTAGTAAGGTTGTTGTTGCTAGTGGTGCACATGTGGCTGAACTTCAAAAATATTATGATACAGTTCACCAATTACAAATTAAATATGCATACGATTTTATTTTTATATTGTCACTTGGACCTGTAATTCCATGTTTAATTAACTTGTTCTCAGTTTTAATTAGATCAGAAGGTAGATTAATAGTTCCGACAGTTGTTGCAATAGCGGCAAACATTATTAATGTTTTGTTGGACTTTATATTAATTTGATATGCAAAATTAGGCATGATGTCTGGTGGTATCGCAACTTTCTCAGGATGAATAATTAATTTATTTTCTTTATTAGTTTATGTGTGATATTTAAATCATAAAAATAAATTTACATGAATTAACTTTAAAGCCTTATTTGTTAAAGTTAAAATGAACTATAAATTATTATTACCAATTGTACTACTAGGTTTATCAGGAGTTTTGGTTGATTTTACATATTCAATTGCAATGATGGTATACTTACCAATTCTATCTAAGACATCAACTATTATTGGAGTATCGGGTGGTGGAGAATACTTTATGACAATATCAGCTGGTGTGTTACCGGTTTTAAACTTATTGTTTTCAACTATGTGAGGTATAGTTGATGGTAGTCGTCCAATTAATTCATATAACTATTCAATTTGTAATTTTAAAAGAATCAGAAAAACTTATTTATACACTGTTTTAATTTCATTAGAATTTGCTTTAATATGTTTTAACATATTAGTCTGATCAAGTGAATATGTTTTAAAATTCTTTGAAATTCAAGATGCGATGTTAGCAGATGGTAAAAAATACATCATAATTGATGCATTGATGTTAATCTTTTTTTCATTCCAAGTACCAACAATTTTAACTTTCCAAGGAACAAATAATATATTAAGAGCTAATATTGCATCTATTACTCAAGATGCTCTTGTATTTTACCCAGTGCTATTCACAACGCAACAAATTGCAATAAAAACAAATGTTATTTGAGTGTTGATTTCTACTTTCTCAATAAGCGCTTTAATTTCCTCTATATTATTAACAATATACTGTGCTTGGTATTTAACAAGAAGGTTAGGATTTATTAAGATTAAAACTCCAATAAATGGTGAACTTAAAAAGTTTATTGTTCCTGCAAATTTACAAAAAATGTCTTTAGCTGAGAAAGCTTTAGATTACTAATTCTCCATTAAGTGAAAATCTTGATGCAGAAGTAATTTTTACATTAACAATGTCACCAACTTTACATTTACCTGAAAAGTTAACAACTTTTCAATTTGGTGAATAACCAGTAAAAATTTTATTGTTTGTTTTTGAAGTTCCTTCTACTAAAATTTTTAATGTTCTACCAACATATTTTTGATTATTTTCTTTAGAATATTTTTTAACTAATTCATTTAGTTTTGTTAGTCTAGTTCGTTTGGTTTCTAAAGAAATTTCATCTTCCATTCTAGCAGCTGGTGTACCGCTGCGTGGAGAGAAGATAAAAGTATATGCATTATCAAACTTTACTTTTTTATAGAGCTTTAAAGTGTTATTAAATGCTTTGTCTGATTCATTTGGGAATCCCACAATAATGTCTGTAGAAATTGCTACATCTGGAATGTTTTTTTTAATGTAATCAATTTTTTTAAGATATTCATTAATTGGAACCTTACGATTCATTCTTTTAAGAATTTCTTCATCGCCTGATTGAACAGGTAAATGAATATAGGGCATGATGTTATGATGTTTTTTCATAACATCAACAATCTTAAGATTAAAGTTTCAAGGGTTAGATGTAACAAATCTAACTCTTGGGATATTTGTTTTAGCAACTTCTTCTAATAAATCTCAGAATTTATAAGATTCATCATACAAATCAATTCCATAGGAATTGACATTTTGTCCTAATAATGTGACTTCTTTATAACCTTGTTTAATTAAATCATTTACTTCTTTTAAGATATCTTCTTTAGTTCTTGAGTGCATTTGTCCTCTAACATAAGGAACAATGCAATAAGTGCAAAAATTATCACATCCTTGCATGATGTTAACAAATGATTTAATTTTAGAATTAATAACTGTAGGGATGCTTTCAATTATTGATTTTGGTTGAGATAAAACTTTAATCACTCTTTTCTTGTTTTTAACTACATCATAAATGACTTCTGGCAGTTCATCAATATTGTGAACGCCAATAACGAAGTTAATATTGTTATTAGTATTCATTATTTTCTTAATAACATGTTCTTCTTGACTCATGCAACCACAAATACCGAAAAGTAAATTTGGATTTGTTTTTTTAAGTTTACTTAAGAAACCAATTTCACCAAAAACTTTCTTTTCAGCATTTTCTCTAATAGCACAAGTATTAAGAATGATTAAATTTGCTTTTAAAATTTCAGGTTCATACTTGTATCCTAACTTTGTTAGGATACCGATAATGTGTTCAGAATCTTTAAAATTTGATTGACATCCATATGTTCTGACGCAAAAAGTTAAACCCTTACCAAGGGTTTGGTATTTTTTATTTAGTTTAAAATTTTGAATAGTTAAATATTTTTTTGATCTTTTAGCAGATTCCTTATAACTAGGAATATTTTTAATATCGAACTTATTAGAAGTCATTAATGTTTATATAATATTTGTATAAGATATTATTAATATTATTATAATTAATGAAAACTATGAAAATGAAAATCAAAGTTATATCATTAGTATTAGCAACAGTTGCCTTGTCTCCAGTTGCTATTAGTTTGTCTTCTTGTGCACCACAAGTGTCTAATAATTTCAAGTACATTGATTATTCAATGATCGAAGATGCATCTAATGATGTTACTTGAGGCGAATTAAAAACTCCAAATGTTTCATTAGATGACTTATTATTTGGGACAAATAAATTCAATGAAGGTAACTATGTTGTGATGTTTAGCACAATATCTTATTTGGCATCTGGTAATACTGGAAGTTATGCTTATGACCTTATCTTTAATAATGACTCATCAACATACAATATTAATGATTGAGCGGTTGAAAAAAACTCATCATTAGCAGAAATTTATAGACAATCACTTCGAAATGATAAAGATGCTAAATGAGGAACAGAAGCTTCAGGATTAGCGTTTGTTTCTGTAAATGACATAGCAGGTAAAAACGATACTGTTTTAAGTCCTTTTTCAAAATGAACAGAAGATGATAAAAATATTAAAGATCCAGATGGTAAAAGCTTAATTACTAAAAATCAAGTTGGTAAGTATATTAGAAATGATGCGGCAGCTAAAAATTTTAGAGCTGTTATTAATAAAATTAAAGTTTTATTCTCTAATGCTGATACTACTTATTCAGTTCCTACACAATCAGATTCTGAACCATGATTCAGTAGATGTAGAGATGCTGCACCTTATTTTATTTGTTGAAAAAAAGGTAAACCAATAGGTTTTCTAACAGCTTCTAATACTGATAATAAAGATAGCCTTATGGACAAATTTAATGACATTTATAAAGATGATGATTCATCAAGTGACTAATCATTAGCTGAATTAGTTTAGTGGTAAAATAAGTGAATGGTAATCACTCGCCCCGAGTTCGATTCTCGGATTCAGCACCATTAACTTATAACATTAAAAAATAAGGTTTATACCTTATTTTTATTTTGTTAATTTTGCTATAATATAATTATGAAAAATCTTGTTAATATATTAAAAAAATATAGAGTTGATGTAGACTCTGCTATCACATACGGAAAATACATTGCTAAAATTAAACCAATTTTTAAAAAACCAGCTACTAATAAAAAATTAATTCTAGTAACTGCTACTTCACCAACACCTGCTGGAGAAGGTAAAACAACAGTATCAATCGGATTAAACGACGGGCTAAATAAAATTGGCAAATCATCAATAGTTGCTATTCGTGAGCCATCTATGGGTCCAGTTTTTGGTGCAAAAGGTGGAGCGAATGGTGGTGGTAAATCACAAGTTATCCCTAAAGAAGATATAGATTTTCATTTCACTGGAGATATGCATGCAATTACTGCTGCTAACAACTTAATTGCAGCGTGTGTTGACAATGAAGTTTATTGAAATTCTTCACTTAACATTGATCCAAATAAAATTATTTGAAAAAGAGTTGTTGACATGAATGATCGTGGTTTAAGACAAATCACAGTTACAATTGATCCTAAAAAAAATATTACATATAAAACAGGATTTGATATTACAGCAGCATCTGAACTAATGGCTATTTTTTGTTTATCAAAAAATATTGATGAATTAGCAAACAAGATTAATAACATTGTTGTTGCTTATACCAAAGATAATAAACCAGTATATGTAAAACAATTAGGTATTACTAATGCAATCTTAAAAATTTTACATACTGCATTTTATCCAAATGCTGTTCAATCGTTAGAAGGTAATTTAGCATTAATTCATGGTGGTCCTTTTGCAAATATCGCTCATGGTTGCAACACAATTATTACAACTAACACAGCAATGAATATTGCTGATTACACAGTAACTGAAGCAGGTTTTGCTAGTGAATTAGGTGCTGAAAAGTTTATTGATATTGTTACAAATGAATTAGGAAAATTCCCTAATGCTGTTGTTCTAGTAACATCATTAAGATCATTAAAACTTCATGGTGGTCAAACAGGTGATTTATCTATTGAAAATATTGAAGCCCTTAAAAATGGTTTTGATAATCTTCAAAGACATATTAATAACATTAAAAATTTCAATATACCATTTGTTGTTGCTATCAACCAATTCCATACAGATACTAAGAATGAAATTAACACTATCCAAAAATTCTTAACTCAACAAAAAATTCCATTCTCATTATGCACAAACTTTGCTAACGGTTCTAAAGGAACAACAGATTTAGCAAAGAAAGTTGTTACATTATGTAACAAACGTTCTAATCCTAAAAGAATTTATGAACTAGCAGATCCTTTAAAGACTAAAGTTGAGAAGATTTGTAAAAAATGTTATGGTGCTAGAAAGGTTATTTATTCAGATTTAGCTCAAACAAAACTTAAAGAGTTTTCTAAACTAAAAGGTTATTATGTATGTATGGCTAAAGTTCCTGGAAGTTTAACAGATGATCCTACTATTTCTGTTATTGACAAACCTTTTGACATCCATGTCAAAGACATAGTTTTGGCAAATGGTGCTAAATTTATCATTTTATTAACAGGAAGTATTTTTAGAATGCCTGGTTTATCAAAAGAACCACAAGCTAAAAAAATGTAATTATGAAAGAGTATCTAGCAGCAGTGTCAGGTGGGCCAGACTCAATGGCTCTGCTTGATATTTATAAAGATAAAATACATGCTGCTTGCCATATTAATTACAATAAAAGAGAAACAGCAGTTCGTGATAAAAATATTGTTAAACAATATTGCAAGAAGCACAATATTAAATTTTATTGTTTAGATGTCACAAAAGAAATGTATGTTTCGTACAAGCAGCATAATTTCCAAACGGTTGCTAGAATTATTCGTTATGAATTCTTTTTAAAGGTTGCTCATAAAACTAACAAGAAGAAAATTTTGATTGCTCACAATTTAGATGATTTTGCAGAAACTGCATATATGCAACAAGTTCGTTCTTCTAATTCGTTATTCTATGGTATTGCTAAAAATAATTGTTACAATGACTTATTAATTGAAAGACCATTAATTAATAAAAGAAAACAAGCATTAGAAGATTATTGTATTAAACATAAAATTCCTTATGGCATTGACGAAACTAATTTAATGGATATTTATGAAAGAAATAAAATTCGAAAATTAATTTCATCTTGATCTTCATTAATGTTTAAAAAATATATTAAACAGATTAATACATTTAACAAAAAGAATGCTAGCAAATTAAAAACTACTAATAGATGATTTAATAAATGATCTGAATCAAAATATCAAAACAATGTTTTCATTAAGATTCCTAATAGCATTAAAATTCATGTAATCTACATTTTTTTATCAAAAAATGAAATTCATGGATGTTCTTCTAAGAAATTAGATGCTATTGCAAAGTTTATTTGTTCTGATAATCTAAATGTGGATTACAGGCTAGCTGAAAAAACACTTTTGCATAAAAATAAAAACAACATATCAATTATTAAATTAAAATAATAGTATGAAGAATAATAAAAAAAGTATTACAGTTCAAAGTTTAATTGATCAATTTGATTTTGAAGTTTTATATAAAGGTAATGTTAGAAATAAGATTTCTATTCCAAGCTTGAATAGAACCGGTATTGAATTAGCTTCCCAACTTATTTTCAATAAATTATTAACAACAGTTCTATGAAGTACTAACGAGAGTAAATTCTTAGATTCATTAAGCAAATCTGAAGTTAAAAAAAGATTTAAATTTGTTTTATCATTAAATCCGCCTGTAATTATTGTCACAAAACATTTTTCTTATACTCAAGAGCTATTATCAATAGCTAAAGATTTCTCTACAGTAATTATTAGAAGTTCGATGAGCTCATCTGAGCTGTATCTAACAGTTGCTTCATGAATTAATGAAAAACTAGCAAAATACACAATGGTTCATGGAACGTTGATTAGTGTATTTGGATTAGGTGTATTAATTCAAGGAGAATCAGGTGTAGGTAAATCCGAAGTGGCTATGGAATTGATTAAAAAAGGTCACTTATTCGTAGCGGATGATGCTGTTGATGTTACAAACATTGGTGGTAAATTACATGGTAAAACAAATGCTGTAAGTAGTTCTTTTATTGAGGTACGTGGTATTGGTATTCTTAATGTTGCTAAAATGTTTGGTGTAGAAAAAGTAGAAAAATCAGCAAGCATTGATTTAGTAGTTGAAATGAAAAAAGTTGATAGCAATGTAACACTTCAAAGACAAGACTTTGAAAGAGTTGGTAAACAAACTAAATATAAAACTATTAACGGAGTTAAAGTTCCTTTATATGTGTTACCAATTACACCAGGTCGTAAAATGTCTGATTTAGTTGAAACAGCTGTTACTGACTATAAATTAAAACAAGAAGGATATAGTTCAGCTAATGAATATATTCAAAATTATAGAAAGGTAATGAAGTAATGCTATTTGATGTACCTACACCACACATTCCAGAAGATGTTAATGTAGCATTTAGGATTGGGTCTATAGAAATCCAATGATATGGTGTTTTTGTTTTCTTAGGTTTTTGTACAGCTATCTTATTAGCATGTTTAAAACTTTGAAAACAATATAAAATTTCTGTTGAGCCATTTTATTGATTTTGTTTAATGGGTATTCCAGCAGCGATATTAGGAGCAAGATTCTGATCTTGTTGCTTGGGTGATGCTAAATGACCTGATTTTTGATATTTTTCTAAAGGTGGATTGGCAATAGAAGGTGGAGTTGTCTTAACTGTTATTGTTGCTTGTATATGGTTTCCATATATATTGAAAAAACCAAAATATCAGATTAGAGACTTACAAGTTAAACCAGAAGTGGTGAGACAAGTGTCAATGTGATGTTACGTTGATGCAATTATTCCTTGTATTTTAGTTGGTCAGTTTTTAGGAAGATGAGGAAACTATTTTAATCAAGAATTGTACGGACCAGTTGTTACAAATGAATCTTTTCAATGGTTCTTATATCGTTGTTTGCCTTATATGTATATAAATGGTTCATGACGTGTGCCACTTTTCTTATATGAAGGATTATCTAACTTGATTTTCTTTTTCATACTTTATTTTGGAATAGAAAGAATATCTAAAAGAAAGTGTGGAGATTTAGGCTTAATTTATTTTTTATGATATGGAATTCTTAGAACCATTATGGAACCATTTAGATATCATGAGTTTACATTTAAAAATACATACATAATGTCAGGCATTTGAATTGCAGCAGCTTTTTGTTTGCTACTATTAAATTGATTTGTATTTCCTAAATTAAGAAAATATAGATTTTCTTATATTCTATGTGAAAGAATAAGACACTTTTGTGTAAAAGCATACTTAAAAACAAATTTGTCATTTAAAAAGTTTTCATTTTCTCATTATCCATCAAAAAAGCCAGAGGTTAATGCTCAAAGAAACGCAAAATTTAATTATTTACAAGATAAACTAAATTTTGAACAAAAAAAACATGATATCAATACTAAAAATTTTGTGAGAAAACCAGAAGAAATGTTTTATTATTTAAATAAATAATTAAATTTATGCCAGTTTACAAAGATACTTCTAATGATTCAAACACTTATGATGCTCTAATAATTGGAGCAGGACCTGCTGGTTTAACGGCAGCCATTTATTTATGTCGTGCTCAATATAAAGTAGGATTTATTGAAAAGGATGTACCAGGTGGAAAAATAGTTAATACTCCACGTGTTGAAAATTACCCAGGTGCTGGTAAAACAGATGGTGCTGACTTAGCGTTAAAAATGTATCAGCAAGCCATTGATCTTGGTGCGCAATACATTTATGGTAATGTTTCTAATTTTGATTCTAATGGACGTTATTTTAGAGTTTATACAGAAGATGGTGTTACAAGATATTGTAAAACATTACTAATAGCTTCTGGAACTACTGAAAATAAATTAGATTTACCTAATGAAAAAGAATTAGAAGGCAAAGGTATTTCTCATTGTGCAATTTGTGATGGATCATTTGCTCAAGATAAAAATGTAGCGGTTGTAGGAAGTGGAGCAGGGGCGTTAGGGAATGCTTTATATTTATCATCAATCGCAAAGCATGTTTACATGCTTAATAGATCTGAACAATATAAAGACAAACAAGATTTCTTAAAACAAATTGCTACAAAAGAAAATGTTTCAATTTCTTACAATACAAAAGTTACTAAATTAATTGGTCAAGATAAACTTGAAGCAGTTGAGGTTACTGATTCTAAAACAAATCAAACTAAGAAATTAGATGTTTCATATTTATTTGTTTATGTAGGAAGCAATGCTTCAACAGATTTTATTACTGATAAATCAATCATCAGAGAAAACGGAACAATTGCAGTCAATGAAAACATGCAAACATCAATTCCTGGTTTATATGCAATAGGTGATGTTAATAAAATTAAAGTAAGACAAATAACAGTTGCATGCGCTGATGGAACAATAGCTGCACTAAGTGCTGTTAATTATTTAGAAAAATGGAAGTAAAACAAACTTTCAGTGAAAAACTAAAGAGTGAGTTGTGTAGTAATATTTATAGCAATCAAGCACAAAAAGCTATTCTTTATTCGTTCTTAAGTAATTTGTTGTCAATTAGTTTAACAAACAAAGGAGAAGTTTGAGAACTTAAATCTCAATTTTTCTTCATCATTAAATTTATGTCAGATTTGTTTACAGAGTTATATGATGTAAAAAAATCTGTAATGTTTACAGGTATTAATAAAATTAATAATCATCGAGTTTATATGTTAAGAGTTTCAGGCAACTTTCAACAAATAACAACCGATGCAGGATTATTAAAAAAACCTGTTGACGTAATTAAGACAACAGC
This sequence comes from uncultured Mycoplasmatales bacterium, assembly GCA_910578525.1. Lineage (GTDB taxonomy): Bacteria > Bacillota_I > Bacilli_A > Mycoplasmatales > Mycoplasmoidaceae > Malacoplasma_A. The sequence goes on from CAJTRF010000010.1 coordinate 14,620, forward strand.
ACAAATGAAAGGTTTTTTAGTTGGTGCTTTTTTATCTGGTGGTAGTATTAGTTCGTCAACTGATCGGAGATATCATTTAGAAATTCGTTCAAATAATGTAGCATATTTATTGTTTATCCAAACAATATTAAATAAATTTAATATTTCAATTGCATTAAGTCAAAGAAGAAATAGTTACTTTTTATACATTAAAAAGAGTTATGATATTTCTGATTTTTTAAAACTTATAGGCGCTAATAATTCTATGTTAGAATTTGAAGACACAAAAATCTCAAGAGATTTATTTACTCAAATGAATAGATTAAATAATCTTGATATTTCTAACATTAAGAAGTCAACTTCTGCTGGCAATAAACAGATCCAAAAGATTAAACAAATTATGAATACTGAAATTTATCAAAAACAAAGTAAGAAATTTAAAATTTTTTGTCAGTTAAGATTAGAGAATCAGGATGCTTCACTAAGTGAATTATCAAAATTATTTTTAGAAAAATATAACATTAAAATTAATAGAACTTCTATTAATCATTATGTCATTAAATTAAAAAAAATTTAATTTAACAAATAAACTTGGTACCCGTGATATTCTAAAAATCTGTAATATTGTGCCATATGATGATATTCACCTAAGATTATGATTTTTTTAGTTTTATCTAAAACATTTTTATACACTTTTTTAAATTCACCAGGAATGATAAGAACAGAAAAAAGAATATGGTTTTTTGCTCATTCTTCTCTAGACATTACATGAACTACTTGATAATCAATATTTTTTCATAAATTTTTCAAGTGTTTACTTTCAATATATTTTGGTTTAATATCTCTCTTGAAAATATTTTTTATGATATTGCTCATAACAATATTATAATTTTAGTTAATATGTCAGCATCATCAATTATCATATTAGTCATTTCTATTATTTGTTTGATTATTGGTTTACTACTATCAGGAAACGGATCAACAAATGGTTTAACTAATATCATTGGACAAGATCTAGAATTATTTAAGAAAACCAAAGACCGTGGTTTTGTTAAAATTTTACAAATGGTAATGTTCTTCTTGATGATCATCATGCTTGTTTTACTTATTGTTTCAATTAAATGTAACTGATAACTTTTGTTATGACAGCTAATTTAAGTGAATTAATAGAAAAGACAGTCAAAAAAGACGGGAGACCAATTCCTAAAGGTGTTTTAATACATAAAGTATTAAAACTAAATAAAGACTTTAAATACAATGAAGTAGATAAACAGATTCAATATCTTATTAAATCTGGTACTCTTAAAGTTTTAAGTAAATCACAAAAGATAGTTACAGGATATGAAACAGCAGAAATAGATAATTCTGAAACATATGTTGGTACTATTTCTGTTAATGCTAAAGGATCAGGTTTTATTACTCTTGAAGGTAAACAAAAGTCTGAGTATTTTGTTTATAGAACAAATCTTAATGGCGCATTAAGTGGCGATAAAGTTGAATTTGCTTTATTAAAAAAAGAACCTCAAAAAGATTTAAGAGATGCTGTTGTTTTAAAGGTTATTGAACATGGTAAAGATTTTTATACAGGTTTAATTACTATTAATTCTGATGGTAGTTACGTAGTTAAATTAGATGATGAAAAAATGTATCTACCAGTAAAACTTGATGATATTCATGGTTTGGTAACTGGTCAAAAAGTTTTAATTAAAATTCATAAATATGAACAAGATGCAGCTTATGGTACAGTATCTAGAATTATTGGACATGCATCTGATGTTGGTGTTGATATTCTTTCGATTGTATATGATAATGGAGTTGAACCTGATTTTACACAAGATGTTTTAGAATATGCTAGAAAGATTACTTTAAACATTGATGAAACTCAAAGAAAAATCAGAAAAGATTTGACTAATCTTCCAATAGTTACAATTGATCCAGCAACTTCAAAAGATTTTGATGATGCTATTTATGTTAAGAAAAATTCAGATGATGAATATTTCTTATCTGTTTCAATTGCTGATGTTAGTCACTATGTAAGGTATCAATCTGTGCTTGATGAAGCAGCATTAAAAAGAGGGTGTTCTATCTACTTAGTAGATAGAGTTATTCCGATGTTGCCTCACAATTTGTCTGATGACATTTGTTCATTAAATCCTAATGTAGAAAGACTTACAATAACATGTGATATGTTAATTGATAAGACAGGAAAAATTAAAGATATTAAAGTCTTTCCAGCAATTATTAAAAGTCACAGACGTTTCAGTTATGACGAAGTAAATGACTATTTTGATGGTAAGTCAAAATTAGAAAAGGATACAGATGAAGTTAAAGCAATGTTAAATGATGCTTTAGAGCTTCATAAAATTCTTGATGCTGAAAAACATAGAAGAGGATATATTTCTTTTGAAATTCCTGAACCTATCATCAAACTTGATGATAAAGGTTTCCCAATTGAAATTTTAACTAGAAAATTAGGTTGTGCTCAAAACATGATTGAAAATTTCATGGTTGCTGCTAATGAAGCTGTAACTATTTATGCTAATAGAAAGAAGTGACCTTTTGTTTATCGTATTCATGATAAACCAAATGAAGATAGACTTGCTGTTTTTGCATTAGAATCTAAAAAGCTAGGATTTAGAATTACTACCGAATTAGAAGACATAACTTCTAAAGATATTTCTCAATGATTGGAAGATAATAAAGATAACAAAAACTTAGATCTTATTAACTTAATGTTATTAAGAAGTATGGCAAAAGCTAAATATTCAATAGAAAATTTAGGTCACTTTGGCTTAGCTCTTGAAAACTATACTCACTTTACTTCTCCAATTAGACGTTATCCGGATTTATTAGTCCACAGAATTTTCTGAATGTATGAATTCCAGAAGAATGAATATTCTTCTAATAGAGATTCATTTGCAGAACAACTTTCTAAATTTTGTGACATGTCAAGTAAAAACGAATTAATTGCTATTAAGTGTGAGAATGATGTTAATGCAATGAAATTTGCTGAATACATGACTAAGCACATTGGTGAAGAATTTGAAGGATTTGTATCGGCTGTTTCAAATTTTGGTGTGTTTGTAGAATTACCAAATACTATTGAAGGTATGATTAAATTATCAGATTTAGGTAATGATTACTTTACTTATAATGAAAAAACTAAACAATTAATCGGTAAGAAATCAGGAATTATTTATTCTTTAGGAAGTAAAGTAATTGTTAAGGTATTAGCAGCAAATAAAGAAACTAGAAAGATCGAATTCTCTTTGGTTAAATTCTTAGGTAACAGATAATATGAAGCTTTTATTCCCTAATAAAAAAGTTAAATTTAATTACCTTATTCTTGACACTTATGAATGTGGAATTGAATTAAAAGGCACTGAAGTTAAATCAATTATGAAAGCAAATGCGAACATTGATGAAGCTTTTGCTATTATTCGCCACAATGAAGCTTTTGTAATTAATATGTATGTTGCTCCTTTTAAAGAAGGCAACATTAATAATGTTGATTCAAGCCGTAATCGTAAGTTATTGCTTCATAAAGATGAAATCATCAAGATTGATTACAAACTTAAAAAAGATCGTCTTACATTAGTACCAACTAAAGTTTATTTAAATAATGGCAAGATCAAAATGGAGATTGCTATTTGTAAATCTAAAAAAGCTCCTGATAAGAGAGAAGATATTAAAAAAAGAGACGCTGACAGGGAGTCTAGAAGATATTAAATGTTATTTTTGATAATTATTTAATCAGCAATAATATTTTATTATCAAACTTATATTATTTAATCTAAGTGCTTTAGTTCGTTATATCTTTTAAAAATGTCATATTTTATAATATGTTTATTTGCTCAAGAATCATATTTTTTATCCCTAATCCCTAGTACTCTTCTTGTAATTTTCCTAGCAGCATCTGTTCTACAATTTACATAAATGTGTTTTTTAATTAACTGAACTTGATCAACTTTTTTGTCAAAATAATTTCATAAACTTCATAAAGCATATAACGGATACATACCAGATTTTGCATTTATATCTAAAATGCATAGCTTACCCTTATTTTCTTTAAGAAGAGTTTTTCAATCTAAATTAGTTCTTTTAAAGTGTATATCTATAACATACCAAGGTGTTAAAACTGTTTCTTTGTCTGGATTTTTAATTTTAGAAAAAATATTTTTTAAACCTTCTATTTGATTATCAAAATTTTGTTCTTTAAAGATTTCATCAATATCTCTACATCATTTTTTAACTGCTCCTTCAACAGCCTTTTCATCAAAAAATCTTTTAGTAATTTCCTTAAAATCTTCTTTCGTAATTTCTTGCATAAATTCTATTCAATCTTCTGCATCATAATAAGAAGGGAAACGTTCTAATTTAAATTCATCAATTTTTTCTGGTGTTAATGCAATTAACATTAACGGTAATCTTTTACTTATTTTTAAACATGCTCTCTTTAAATTTTCAATAGTTTTTTTTCTTTTTTTCTCTTCCTCGGAAATTATTTTGTTTACTTTACCATTTATTTTTACTTTATCACCATCTCCTGTTGTTGAAAATAAAACATTATTTATATCTTCGTTTTCATTGATTACAATCAAATTTGAATTTTTTGTAGATTTTGAATGACCTGAAGCAATCTTTAATTCTCATTCTTCCGCTTCGTTAATTTCTAATTCATCAAAAGCAGAACGTTTTAATACATCAAAAGTATCGAATCCGTTTTTTACAATATTTTGTACATATATTTTTTTTATTCCTTCCATTATTTCATCACAATTAATGAACTTAAAACTGTTTCCATTAAAACTAATTACTGGCATGTAGTTTATCAATTCTTTAATAATTGATTCAGATTTTTTTTCTTTTTCATTTGTTAGTTTTTTAACTGAAACAATATTAGCATATTCTGAAATTATTTCTAATACTCGTGTTGGTGAAAAATCATAAACAATTCCTTGTGTTTTATAAAAACCATTAAGTTTCCATGGTGTTTTAGTCCTAAAGATTGTTTGTAGATATGCCTGTGCAGAATTGGTGTTTGATAGCATTAAAACCGTTGTTCATTCTGGAATTGTAACTCCAGTAGTTAATCTACCACACGATAATGTGATGGTTCAAGTTGATAATGGATTGTTGTTTTTACCAAGAATTTTTTCTTTAACTTCATTTAGCGCTTTATTTGCATTTGTCTGGCTACCTGTAACATTAATTATTTGAAAATTTTTAAAAAAATGATGAGATTTTAGTTTTTTCTCAAGAGTTTTTGCTTCTATCACTCCTGGTAAATGTCAAAGCGAATGGCGATTGTAATGCCTGTTTTTTGTACTATAAGGCATCGAAGATAAGTTGTCTAAATCATCCTTGTTTTCTGTGCACATATTATCTAACCATAAATCTATATCTTTTTCTCGCTTGAATCTAGCAGCTTCATCTACTTCAAAAAAGAATGAAAAATCAAACCCCATTTCTTTTCCAAAATCAGGATAATTTATTTTATCTTTAAGCGTTTTATAAATATCAATTGTATTTATTTTAATTGCTGGTAATTCTTCATATGGATTTTGCTCATCTTTATGATCAATATATCAATTATTTTTTGCTGTCTGCTCTTGTACATAATCTCAATCAAAGACCTCTTTTTGGATATTAAATTTTGCTCTTTCATTTTGAGCTAATAATTTAAATGGAGTTCCTGATAAATACAAAGTAAATTTTCTTTTTAAATGTTCATGCATTTGATCAGCAAGCTCAGTCATATTTCCTTCGTGAGCCTCATCTATGACAACAAGATCTCATTCGGTATTAAAATAATCTTTATTTTTTTCTTTATATTCTTTTATTTCATTATTATTTAAAATCATTTCTGTGGAATTATCATTTCTTTGTTTCCCTCTCAAATCTTGAATTGATAAAAACACTATTATTTTTTTTGATTTATCAATTTCCTTTCATTTTTTTCCATAGCGTTTTGATGAAAATTCATATTGATCTAATTGATTAGTGGAAGAAAAATAATTTCGATATTCATTGAATCACCCTTGTTCAACAGCTGGTTTATGTGTTAATATTAATATTTTATTAATCGGCGTTTTTATTTCACTTTTAATGCATTTTTTATTTGTTTCATCAATAAAACCATAGGTAACTAATGTTTTTCCAAAACGCATAATTGCATTCCATAACATTTTTCCTTCTTGTTTTTTTCAGCAAGAATATCTATAATTTTCAAGAGTCATTTTTATTGCTTTATTTTGTTCTGGTCTAAATGAAATTTTGACATTTTTATTTTCTATAACTTTTTTACCATGTTTAAATTGTGTTAAATAATTAATTGCTTGTTCTGGAGAAATTTCAAATCATTCATTACCAATATTGTTTCCATTATCATCCTTTTCTGGAGAACATTTTTTAAAATTATTTCTTTCAAGAAAATTATGAAAATCTGTATCTGTAAAACCACCAAAATCTGCTAAAGCTATTGTTACATATTTAAGTTCAAATTTAACAGAAGCAGTATTTGTTTGTTGTTTAATACGTTCTTTTGCTTCTTTAATGAGTAATTCTGAATTATCTTCAATGCAATCGATTGCTTCATCTGTTGATAACGATGTTTTACCTATTTTACAAAAATTTGGGAACTCTGGACGAGTATATATATAAATCAAAGAATAAGAAGTAGGGTTTAATGTTTGAGAATGAACACTATTGACAGGGTAAATTATAGAGTTTTTCATTATTCTCTACCTCCATCTGATGCTAACGCTTTTTCTTTAATATATTTTCATTCATCATCATTTATAAAAGTAAACACTTTTTTTAGATCATCATTAGTTCAATCTGAATCTCATCCTATTTTTCCTGTTCTTGGATTTTTTATATTAGATAAGTCTGGAACATTTTTATGCACAATGCGGTACGCATTGTGGTCTGTTGCCGTTTCTGTTTCACAGAAACGGTAAAAATAAGTTTTAAAATAACTAATAAAATTTTCACATTGTTTTTTAGATGAAAAATAGCAGCATATAAACGTATCAGAAAAATATTCGTTTGGTTCTAATATTTTATTATCTCGTCAATTTGCTCAAGCACCAGATTTAGGCCATATCACTTTTCACTTGTTTACATTGTTATGAGAAATTTTAATTTTGTTGATTTGTTTGACTATTTTTTCTTTTTTTTCTGTTTCAACTAAAAATTCCTTTGGTAATCACATTCATTTCCTTTTATTATCTTTTCCATCATTACCTCAAAATTTTATTAGATTTTTTTCTTCTGTAAAACACAAATAGGAATATGGTTGTCTTTTTGGATCCATAAATCATGTTAATATCCCACAAGGATTCCACCCGGTTATAAGATCTATCATAAACTTTTTATAATAAGTGCGAATTTTTGAGAATATTTTAGCAGTATTTTGTTCTAAAACATGTGTTTCTAATAAATTCTTTTTATATTTGAAAATTCCATATTCATAGTAATCAACAAAACCGTTATTGTCATGATTTTCTTTTCAAATAACAATATTAACTCCGCCCGTACTTGCTGTTTCAAACAAAATTAATTGATTCTTTTTTTTGTTTTCGTAATAATTATCTACACTTAAAATACGCTTATCTTCTCTTATTAAATAATGTTTTGCTGAACCAGATGCTCTTCCAGATGAAGTTTGTCATCCACGTGGAAAAATCATTGAAACATTTCTAGAAATGTTTGTTGCTAAAAATCAAAATTTATCATAAATGTTATGATTCTTACCACCAGTTTCTATCTGATAAGGTGGATTACTTATACAATAAGTAAATTTAAAACTAGACTTGTCATTTATTCCAAATTTTTTATTTATCTCATTTTTAATTTGATTATAGATGTGTTTCTCTCTCTCTCTCTCTCGAGTTTCGGGGTTATTTATTTTTTTAGTTTTCATATATGTGTCTCCTTTGAAATTAAATATGTTTCATTCATTAAATTTAACTTTATCAAATTGTTTTAGTTCTTTATCAAAAATTACTTTATCTTCATTTTGTATGTCAAACATTTTTTTATGTATTCGATAAATTCAATCTTTTCACCTAAAGTAAAATATAAAATCAATATTTGTATTATTTGATGAAATTATGTCACTTTTGATACAGTTAGACATTAATATATTCGAAACTGCAAAATCATAATATGTAGGAATTTCATTTGTTAAATTTCTTGAATTTTTTTTATATTTATTAATAATAAATCTGTATAGCCTTTTCCTTAATTCTTCAATATTTTGTTCATCTATATCATTTTGATATAGAGAAGCTAATGCAATTAATGAACGTATTTCATACTCTTTAGTTCATGATGATTCAGAAACGTTATCTTTTTTCATCTCTTTTAGCACTCTATCTAATTTATATTTAAGTATTTCAATACCAAAATTACCATGTCCACTAGCTGGTTCAAAAATTGTATCATAACTATTAGAATGATTAAATCTTAAATCATATAGCATTTTTTTAACCACTGCTCAAGATGTAAAAACCTCTCCTAGGGTTCGAATTCTGCCAATGTCAGGTTTAAATTCAAGTCCATCAGAAAATTTATGATGTAAATTATCTATATCTATTCTTTTTATCACAAGTTATAAAAATTATATTTAATTAATATATGAACACAATAAAAAAAACTAACCTTTGAGAGTTAGTTTAATTAAGAAACAATTTATTAATAATCTTTCTTAGTTACTTTAAAATAAGCTTGCGGATGGTTGCAAACCGGACAAACTGTAGGTGCATTTTTTGATGAAACTATATGACCACAATTTAAGCAAATTCAAGTTTCTTTAGTAGATTTCTTGAATACAGTTTTCTTTTTTAAGTTATTTAACAAAGCGGTATATCTTTCTTCATGGTGTTTTTCAATAGCAGCAACACCTTCAAATTTAGCAGCAATTTCAGTAAAACCTTCTGCTCTTGCTTCTTTTGCCATTCTCTTGTACATTTCAGTTCATTCACCATGTTCACCTTTTGCTGCATCCAACAAGTTAACTTGAGTTGAAGGAATTTTACCTCCATGTAAGTATTTGAATCATAGTTTAGCATGTTCTTTTTCATTACCAGCTGTTTCTTCAAAAATGTTTTGGATTTGAACATATCCATCTTTTTTTGCTTGAGAAGCGTAGTATGTATATTTATTTCTTGCTTGTGATTCACCAGCAAATGCTTCTCATAAATTTTTTTCAGTTTTAGTACCTTTTAGACTTTTCATAATTTTATCTATGTTTATATAATAATTATATACTTCAAACAAATGTTTATATAATAATTATATACTTCAAACAAAAATTTGTAGAATTTTGCCCGATGGTTTTATCTAATAAATTAGTTAATAAAAAAGTAGTAATAAACAAGTTGAGTTTCAATGATAAACAAATCCTTCATAAACTCAACAATGTTGGTATCACTCCGGGGTCTACTATTAAGATATTAGATTATCAAGATTCTAAAAATATTGTGCACGTCTTATCTCATGGTGTGCAATATGTGTTAAGAGAAAAAGATTGTATGAAAATAGATGTCAATGTTGTTCAAGAAGCATAATCATGAATATCATGATAATCTAATATTTAATGATTGACATGATAGTAAAGAAAGAGATAAAGCAAATGAAAAAATTGTTAGAGTAAGTAACAATATTCTTTTAATTGGTGCTCCAAATGTTGGTAAATCGACTTTCTTTAATAAAATTACTAACGGAACAGTTGCAGTATCAAACATTGATCGTTTAACTGTCAGTAACTCTGTTGCAAAGCTTAAAAAAGATAAATCAATAAATATAGTAGATTTACCTGGTATTTACAATTTGTCTCATCCAATTGATGAGGAATTAGTAGTAGCTCATGAATTAGCTCATGAACGTTTTAGTAAAATTGCCAATATTATTGGTGCTCAATCTATTGAACGTGATTTATTTTTAACATTACAAATTGCAGAAACAGGGTTATTAAGCAATTTGGTTATCAACATGGTTGATGAAGTAGATAAATCTCAATTGCTAGTTAACAAATTATCTAAATATTTAAATAACATTAATATTTCATTATGTCAAGCCAATAAAAGTATTGGGTTGCAGCAAGTAACTAAAGGATTTATTAAAAATAATCCAGTTGAGCCTAATGTTGTTAAATATTCTTCTAACATTGAAACTTTAATTAAAAAGATTTCATCAATTTTACCTCATACAAAAATTAGTAAGCGTTATTATGCTATCATGTTATTAGAAAATAACGAATATGTTCATCAACGTTTGGCTAATAAGCAAAAAGAAACATATATTAAGATTAAACAGATTTTAAAAAATGTAGATTTGGATAAAATTTCAAATGAAATTTTAACTACAAAGAAAATTTATATTAAAAAAATCATTAAAGATTGTTTTAAATCATTTGATAAATACTTAGATAAGAATAAAGCAAAACAATATAAATTTGACAAAAAAATATTAAAGAAATGAATTGGTATTCCTGCTTTCTTTTTGCTATTGATACTAATCTATTACATTACATTCGGACCATACATGGGCGGAAGTGTTAAAGACTACTTCGATAAATTCTTGAACGATATTGTAGCTGATCAATGATTGAATAAATTATTTGACCAAATGGGAGCTAATACATTTGTCAAAGGGTTATTTGTTGATGGAGTCTTTAAAGGTTTCTTTGCAGTTTTATCATTTACTCCAACTTTGATTATTTTATTTACATTAGTAAATATCATTCAACAAATAGGGATATTGTCAAGAGCATCTATTTTATTAGATGATGCACTTGGCAAATTTGGTATTAGTGGAAGAAGTGTTATTACATTATTAACAGGATTTGGATGTAATGTGCCAGCAATTATGATGGCACGTAGCTCATCATCTAAGAAAGAGAGAATAATTTCTGTATTAATTTCTCCATTCATTGTATGTAGTGCCAGAACAATGGTGATCTATTTTGTATGTAATGCAATATTATCACCAACATACGGATGGATGTTAATGATTTTTTTGATCTTTTTTAGTGGATTAGTTGCATTAATTATGGGTTTAGTTTTTTCTAAAACATTATTTAGAAAAGTTAAATCATTCTTTATGATCGAAATGGTTGACTGGCGTAAGCCAGATTTTTTAGTAATATTTAAATTAGTTTGATTGGAATTAAAAGAATTTATTAAAAAAGCCGGATTGATAATTGTTGCAGCTAATTTCTTGATTTGATTATTCTTACACTTAGGTCCTAATGGTACATTAGCGGATGAAAACATAGAACAATCATTGCTTGGTTATTTTTCTAAAGGCATTAACTATATCTTGTATCCTTGTGGTTTTTACAATGATGATGGATGAAAATTAACTGCATCATTAATTACTGCCTTTCCTGCCAAAGAAATTGCAATCACAAACCTTGGTTTGTTATTCCCTGATGGGTTCTCTAGCTATTTTGATGCTCCTGCTCATATAGCACAAGGATTAAGTTATATATTTATATTAATGTTTTATTTACCATGTGCTGCCACTATCTCAGCTATTAAAAAAGAATCTAATTGAAGATACCTATTCATTCACCTAGGTAGTTCAATTAGTATTTCTTATATTTTAGGAATAATTGTTTATTGAATTAGTTACGGAATATTAAGAATTTAATTTAATAAATTTTTTATACGGCAAAGCCTTAACTTTCTTTTCAAATGGTTTTTGATAAAACTCAGCAGAATACATGTTGTAATTTTTGTGTTGTGTTTTAATCAATACAGGTCTTCTAAAAAATAACATATCTAACCCTTCTCATATTAAAACCCATGAAATGATTTCAAAAATGATGTTAGCTACTTTTCAATCGTTTTTTACAAATAGACCAAATAAAATTGAACAAATAATAACAACAATACCTGATAATAAACATCATAAAATATTCTTGCTAATCTTTTTAATTTCCCTAGCTGTCATTAACATTTCATATTTAAAGAAAGACTTGTAAAGTCTTTCGAATTTTTCTGCATCTTGCTTTTTAACATCACGATCAATGTTAACTGCTACCTTATCATATGCAAATGCATCTCTATAAGTCTTTAAGTATTCTTTAAATCTAGAATCTAATGATATAGAATCATCATCCCCATCTATATAAAAAGATTGTTCTACTTCACTTTTATAGAATTGCAAAAGCACACGATCTTTACTATCATAAGTCACAGAGTGTTCCATCTTCTCTAATTCTTGCTTTTGCAATTTCTTAATTTCTCTTCATTCTTTAAACTTACTCATATTAATGATTATATTAGATTGTAAAAGTTAATTTACACCACTTACAAGTATAGCATAATCGTTTGGA
>CAJTRF010000011.1:0-12669 GCA_910578525.1 uncultured Mycoplasmatales bacterium
CAGTTAAACCTATAGTTGTAGTTCCTTGAAATACTCTTTCTCCAAATCCTGTATCTAAATCAATAATATTACTTTCATTAATTTCATCTTCTTCTATTTCTTCTTCTGTATAATATGATTTATTCTCTATATCTTCATTAAATAATATAAATATAGAAGAAGCATATACTATATTATTAAATAATAGTGAATAGGATAAGATAAAAGAAATTAGTTTATTTAATGTGGATTTTTTGTTATTCATGTTTATTATCTCTTAAAACTTATCCTTTTTGCATTAGTGACTGTTTCAGAGTTGTTTTCATTATATTGAACATATATATTATTTTCACATATCATTCTACCATAAAACATCTCATCAAAATATCTTTCTGATTTATAATATATCTTGTACTCTTCTGGAAAAATCGTATTAAATATTTTATTAAATTCTTCATGCAAACTAGCTTCATAAATTTCTTTATAACCGTCCCATTTATTTGTAAATAATATTTTTCTCCAAAGAACTATTTCTGGAGGAGTATCACTTATTTCTTTAACTACATCATCAATGGATGATACTTTTATTTTTTTTATACTTTTTGTATATTTCAAATTAATTCTCAATGTTGGAATAAAATCATTAGTCCAACTATTTTCTTTTGAAAGTTCTACTAAAGCTTTAAAGATGTTCATACCTTCCACAAAATATGCACGATCTTCTTCTTCAAGAAGAAACTCATCAACGTGTATATCTATACTTTCATCAGATCTATCTCTATCTGTATTAATAAATTCTTCACTTAACCAGTCACGTACTTTTTCTTTATAATTACGAATTTTCATTATATATAACTCCTTATTTTTATATCTTCCAACAATTTATATCCCAATTTGAGATATCTTCATTATAAAATATGTCAATCTCCCTGTAGTAAAACCATTCGCCATCTTTTATACCCCCTCGTGTTTTATTAGCATTATAAGTAATTCCAAGATTTGAGGTTTCCATATATTCACTAAAGATATTAGTAGAAATACAATTGTAATTATATGTTTCACCACAGATAAAATTATAATTATTTCTACTAAATAAACATAATTCAATAGTAAAATCTCTTTTTAAATCTTTAACAATATCTTCTATTGTTTTTGGGATAAAAGGTTTTAAAGATTTTACTTTTTCAGCAGTTTTCAAAGGTATAACAAGATTTGGTTCAATATAATCTAACCATTTGTTATCTTTACAAATATCCACACATATTTGGAATAATTTAAGTCCTTCCAGTAAACATTTTTTATTGGTTTCAGAATCAACAATATAATTAACATTAATATTTTTAAAACAATGAATCTTTTCAGAAATATCAATTTCTTTAAAAGAATCTTTTAATTTATCTATATATTTTTCCATCTAATTATTCTCCTATTTTTACACTAATAAATCATAATTCAGGTGGTAATCTCCAACCATTATCAATAATCCATTCTTTAATATCATTGGTTAATACTTCCTTTAATTGCTCAACAGTTCCATGTTTCATTGTACCATCAGAATTTAATGCTAAATTACTTTTATATTTAAAATGTATATGATCCTTTTCATTTGGATTTTTAGCTAAATCAGCTCTTTTAACACCATTTGGTGCTTGTCCCTTTTTAATTTGTCGTTCCATTTGGTTAGGTGATGTTCTTTTCTTGTCTTTTTTACTTTCTTCATTCTTCTCTTCATCATCCTTCTTAGGTTCTTTAGGAGGCATAGGATTTGGAGCAGTTACTGTTACCTGATCATCATGACGATATACCGTAACCTTATCTTTTTTACCTTCTCTTCTTTCCTTTATGGCAGTAGCAACAAACTTCCCACCCCTATACAGTATATAAACACCACCAACAGCCACAGCAGCAGGTATGATTATAGTATCTCCTGGCATTAATGCAATACCCATTACTTCAAATAACTGTATAGCAGAATTAATTGTTTCCAGATCAGTAACTATAGCTAAGGCAGCAGCAGATGGACTATTAGATGCTATTAGTGTTTCATCCCATATAACAGTTATTTCTTGATCTAAAGATTTCTTATTGTTTTCATTTAAAGTTTTTATATAAGATGTAACCGTATCAGCTGTTATGGATATATCATTTATTATCTTTCTTGTATTCTTTGGTAAATTAACTATATCATTCTTTATTTGTTCTCTTCCCTCTTTAGTTAATAATCTATTATCTAAAGTAATATCAAAGTCATTAGCTGATAATATTTCATCTCTAGTAACTTCTTCTATTCTTTCTTTATCTCTATTTAATCTACCATCTATATTCCCTTCTTTTATATTTATGTTATTACCTTTAGATATGGTAGATCTGGTTACTGATTCTTTTATATTCTCTTTATCAGTTAAACCTATGGTAGTAGTTCCTTGAAATACTTTATCTCCAAATCCTGTATCAAAGTTAATTCCTGTATCTAAATTATGTTCTTCATTCTCCATATCTTCATGAGTTATGGAATTAACATTAATATTTAATTTATCTTCATCATTGTTAGTTATAGCTGCTCCTTTCAGATGTAGATTACCTTTAGCATTTATATTAATTATTCCTTCTGAATCTATGAATGTTTGTTTGGTATATTTAGAACTATGTTCAGAGGTTCTACTACCTAAAGCTACAGATCCCTGATCTACACCAGCAGTAAATCCCAATTGTTTATCATTAGCATAGTATTCATTTGTATCTTGGGTTGATTCTAGAGATAGGTCTCCTTCTATGTTTAGATTTACTGATTTCTTTCCTTTTATATTACCTTGTATGTTGGCATTCTTTCCTGATTTTATGTTTATGTTATTACCCTTTATCTGACTATGTATATGTTTTATCTGTTCTGCTTCTGTTATTTGTCTTGAACCGGATACCTGAATATCTGTCATCGCATAGAAACCACCAGTTGCTGTAGTAGCAGCTGCAGCGGAGGTTGCTTTGAATATTTGGGTAGCAGACATACCAGCATTAGCTGTTATTAGAGCAAGATTCTCTGTTGCATCAGCTAATGCTCTTTTGGAGGCTCTACCTTTATTATATTCTTCTACTATATAATTAAAATTATCTAAAGCTTCATTAACTTTTTTAAGATTTTCAGCAGTAGCTTGAGATGTGGCTGCTACATCTGCATAGGAATTACCTACTTTGAAAGATACAATGGTGGTTAATTCTTCATGAGAAGTATCATGGTTATGTTTTTCTAACATAGATGTTATAATAACATCTCCTTCTTCTGCTTCTATATCTATATCATTTCCTTCTATATTGGTAGCTTTTGCTCTGAAATAACCTTTAGCTTTAGCAAAGAATGATCCAGTTGCTCTTATGAAAGAGGAAACTATATTGGTGTTTTTTATTGTTTCAGAATCTTCAGTAGATTTACTCTTTACTCCTACCGATGCGCTTCTCCAACTAAGACTTCCGGTTAATCCTGCAAAGGTCTTTTTACTATGTTCTTCCAGTTGTCTAGTTTCCTCTGTAACCCCCTCTATATTTACATTCCCATATTTCGATTCGATGGATATATCTTTAGCATTCATAACAACTGCAGTTATATCTATATCATCTTCTGTTTCTATATCTATGGTATTAGCCCCTATTGTTGTTTGAATTGATTGGGTAGCTGCAGTCAGAGTGTGTTCTTTTTTACTAGAGAATAAATTCTTTTCTTCTCTTGTATGTTCTTCATAGTATTTATTCTTTACGTCTGCTATGGCTAATTGTTTTGCTTTTATTTTAAGTTTATTTAGTTTTATATCTGTTCCTGATATTTCAGCTGTATCTTTTATATCAAATTCTATATTATTTCCTAATATACCAGCTTTAAAGTTCTGAGTTACATCTAAAACTGATCCAGGTCCTTCTATTCTATTTCTGATCTCTTGAGCTGTGCTTTTGAATTTGTCCGCTATTACTTTAGTGGTGCCACCAACACTTATTAGGTAGGAACCTATGTTTTCTATGTGTCTTGCTTCTATTACCATCATGTTCTCTTCCGGATTTGCAATAGAACTTCCCCCACAATCTATGGCTAATTGTTTAGGATCAGCAGATGTTCCAATTATAGCTGGTTGTACTTCTTCAGTAAATATTTGTCCTCCAGCATTAAATTGTCTTACCAGATTATTATTTAATAGTGTATCTGCTTTTACTTTTCCTCCGGTTCTGGATAATATTACTCCACCTATATTATCTAGATTTTCACCTATTGTTATAAATTCCTTATGGGTACTAGATATAATAATACCTCTATTTAACATTCTTTTTGAATTGATAATTAATTCATTGGTAGCTTCTATTCTCGAACCGGATTTAACAAAGTCTCTATCTCTATGTATTCTTCTTGAATCTTGTGTTAGTATATCTGCTAAATTTATTTCTACTTCATTTCCCATTAGTAGAGATGGAGTATTGGAGTAGAAGAGTTCGGGGTTATTGTAATGTTGAATTTCATACTTTTGTTTGTTTTTCTTGATGTATCTGCGTCTTTTCCAATGTCTTTTGGTTTCGTAATGAATGTTAACATCAAAACTAAGTCTCTCATTATTTAGTATTATACCATTTATAATTAGTTTATCTTTTGATGCTATTTCTGAACCTCTATTCTGTATATTATCAACATCTAATCTTATGATACCTTCTGCTAGTATTTGGGAAGGGTTTGTGGTTATTGATACATCCACCACTTCCTGTCTATATCTAACAGTATTTTTCCAAGGTTCCAACCCAGTTCTAACGAAATTTGTACTATGACTATTACCAACATTAACCCCTACATTCTCCAACAACTTACCATTTATTCTAAGTTCTCCTCCTGATTGTATGGTAGATGTCCTTGTGTTTTTTAGATCTTGGGTTTGTATTATGATATTCCCACCTGCTTCCGTATGAATTATTGATTTATTGTTGTTCACTAGGCTACCCTTAGTGGTTAATATCATATCACCATGGGATGATAGAATAGCTAAATCATCTGAATTTAGGTTATTGGCTGTAATTTCTAACTTTCCACTGGATTGAATGGTGGATGCCCTATGAGTTATCAGATAATCTAATTGCAGTAGAATATTACCTCCATCTTTAGTATATATTGATCCAACATTACTGAATAAATTATTCTTTAGAATTAATGTCATATCACCAGCTGATGATATGATAGATAAAGTATCTGGATTATTGATACCAAAGTTATCAATATATCCGGTATTTATATTAAGTTTATCACCAGATTGTATAACAGATGAACCAAGATTTCTCAATAACTTTCGAATATTTAGGGTAATACTTCCATCAAATTGAGTATAGATTTTTGATTTATTATCATTAACTAATGTATCTTGAAGATTTAGTATCATATTATTGTGAGAAGATAGAGTGGCTGAATTATTTAAATTTAAGTTATTAGCTTTGATAGCTAATTCATCTCCGGATTGAATAGCAGAAGATTCAGAATTATCAACATTTACAGCATTTATATTAAGTTTATCACCAGACTGTATAACAGAAGCTCCTATGTTTCTTAATCCTTGAGTTTCTATTGTAATACTTCCACCAGATTGAGTATAGATTTTTGATTTATTATCATTAACTAATATATCTTGAATATTTAGTATCATATCTTTAGTTGATAATAAGATACTTGAATTATTTAATTTTAAGTTATCAGCTGTAATAGCTAATGTAGATTGTTCTGAAATAATTTTAGCGTTGTTTAATGATAATGTACTTCCTTTCTTTAGATTGATATCTATCTTATCTAAGATAGTAACTATAGATGTATCTACTATATTAATATCTGTATTTTTTTCTAAATTAATCAATCTTAAGGAAGATGCTTGTATGTTACCAAATGAAGATGTTTGGAAAGAATATTTGGGTTTATTGTTATTACCATTGTTATCTTTTTCAAGTCCAGTTGTTATTGCTAATGATCCTTTTACTATGATTTCACCTGATAGGTCTATTTCTCTTGCTATTATGTTTAATTCATTTAGTTCTGATGCATCTATGGATATATGATCTTCATCTTCGGTAGGTAATAGAGATATTTTACTATTATTACTAATAACCTGCATAAGATCATTATCAATATCATATTTTGTACCTGCAGCTAAAGTTAATTTGGATATGCTATTGGTATATCTCAATCCTTTTGCTATTATGTTATTTGAACCTAAGAATATGAAGTTGTTTACTGATCCTAATATTTCAAATGATGAATAGGATAGGATATTAGTATTACCATTAACTTCATCTTCTAGAAAGAATACTATTGTATCTGCTATACTACTATTATCATCATAGTTACCATTTGCTTCTATTTCTTTATCTTTCAGTAACTTTGATTTAGTTCTTTTGTTGGAATTGTTTATTATTATTTTCTTGTTTTCGGTATTAAATAGTTTAAATGAGTTTATACTTATTTTAATTTCTTTTTCTTCATTGGTTTCTTCATCATATCTGTATATGGGATTATTATCATTATTAATTGTATTGGCTATATCAATAACTATTGTTTCTTCATCTTCTTCAGGATTATAATATACTTTAGTTTCTTTATTATTGTCAGATACTACTATAGGTAATGAAGCATATAGTAGGTTGTTGAGGGTTAGAGAATAACAGATAACAAAGGATACTATCCTTCTATAATTTAATTTGCTAAATAACATTAGCAGTCTCCTTTTTATAATTATAATTAGTACATAACTGTGCTGTATTGGTAGGTTAGCCTAAGATATAGGATGAAATAAGTCAAGAAATCGTTATATAATTGATTATTATAATATAATTACTGTTATAGTAGATAAACATAAATGTGGTAACTAAAGTTTAGAATAATTATAATTAAGGAGAAATTAATTACCACACTTCCCATAATATAACATATTTGTATTATATAATTAAATGAATTTATATGCAATTGAAATTTTGTCATAGGTTTTTAAAAATCTTTGCATTGGATGCATAAGGTAAAGATATTTAAAAATCAAATACTTCTATAAAGTCTTCATTTTCATTAGTACTAATGTTTTCCGATTTATTCCTGATCTTGAAGAAAGATAGAGCACCTATATCTTCATTTTTTTCTATTTCCGTTTCTTTGTCTGCTTCCTCTCCTATTTTTATCTCTTTCTTTTTTTCATCTGTTTCTCCCTTTGTCCCCGTATGAGGTAATATGCTATTAGTTACAGGTAATATACTGTTAGGGATAATGGTATTATTATCTTCTGCTACTGTTGTTATTATACTATCCTCCATTTCTTCTTGAGATCTTAAACCTTTAAGGATATCTGGAAAGCAATCTCTTAAAGCATAGGATCTTGCTCTGTAGAGTAACATTCTTTTGGGATATTGTTTCCAGATAGGTTTATCAAGTAGATTAGCTTTTCTTGCATCTTCCATTGAGAATTCTGATGTTATGGTTATGTTGTTATCTTTTCTAGATACTGTTACTATAACTTTATCTTCTTTAGCTTCGTAATATTGTTTATAGTCTTTTACTAGGTTACTGCTGTATATAAGAGATAACATAGCATCTCCCGATATTACCGGTTGTTTATTTACCATAAAGATATTTCTTATGGCTGCTATAGGAGGCAAACCTATTTCCATTCCAAATAGGATGGTTACCATTAGAGTTTCTTTATTACTATTAGCTGATATAAAATCTGTTTTTAAAATCATATCTGCTAATTTAGATAATTCCTCATAGTTTGTTGGTTTTATTAACATTATATTTATATTCTCCAATAATTAATGTTATTAGATCTCATAAAGTCTCTTAATTTGTAGATATTTTCTAAACTATCTATTACCTCAAATGTTACTTTAGCTTTTTTGGAGTTATTGTTATTATTATTTTCTTCTTCTTTTTCTTCTCTTTCTTCTTTTGATTTGTTACTAAATAATAATTTCAGTTGTTTATTTTGTTCTTCTAATCTCTTTTGTTCCTGAAGAGCTAGTGATAAATCCAAAGTATTAAGATATTTATCTTTTATCTGCTCTAGATAATTTGTTATGGGTAAACTATTTATTAAGGCTATATCTTTTTCTATTTTAGTTATGATTTCATCTATAGTATTTTTTATATCTTTGATCTTTACGCTTTTGTTTAACCAATCATTATTCCATATTTTATCTAGGGTTATTACTTTATTATTTAATTTACTTTCTTTTTCTATTTTATCGTTAAAGTAATTTTCTATTTCTATTCTTTTGTTGATTTTATATTTATCTTCTTGTTCTCTAATCTGTTTGTCTATTCTATTAATAGGTTCAGCTATAAGATTAATTAATGTTTTTATCTTATCTTCAAATTCCAAATAGGGTTTATTCCATTCTTTTTTAATATCTTTTCTTCTGGTATCTAGGGCTATTCTTAGTTTATTTAGAGTTGCTCTTGTTTCTTTTGCTTCTTTAACTTCATTAGCATTAAATGTTAGATTATTATATTTCTCTAAATTAGATTTAATATAGTTAGTTAATTCTATATAATTAAAATCTATAGTATTGTTGTTAGTAAATATTTTTATTTCCATATTATATCCTCGGTAATATTAGATTGGGTTTTAGATCTTTAAGTACATGATTATTCCAAAAATCTATTTCTTTATTTTTTAGATATTCTATTTCCATCTGTTTATCTTTTGATTTAATGTAATAACTACGTAGGTTATATTTATACCTATTATTATATCTATAATAAAGCATAGCATAAACAATCACAAAATCATAACCGGTAGTTAATAGCTGTTGTAGACATTGACAATAGTAGTTATCAGGTATTTTATCTTTACTCCATTTATTAGTAGTACTTATCAAATAAGCTGTTTTAATTTCCAGTGTTCCAACTTCATTTGTTTTTTTATCTATTAATCTTCCATCAAGAGTACTAAATATAAAGTTATATTCTCTGTGTCTAATGAGATCATTTGCAAAGTATATTACCTTATATCTGTCATTATATAATCTACTAAATCTTTTTCTAAGTATAGGTTCCATTTTGGTACCGAATAGCATATTTCTACTGCTATTACCCGTTATATCATTATTTTTTCTTTTGGTTTTTGTTTCCCATAGTTCCACATTGGATATATAGGGATTTAATCCTAGTATAGCGGAACATTCAGATCCTCCTATACCCTTGGTTCTTTCCGCATACCATTGTTGCTTAGTTAAAGCCATATAATCTCCTTTGTTCATTCCAATCTAAAGGTATTACTTTAGATCTAATTTCCTGAAGAGTTAATCCTTTAGGTATATCACCGGTGAGTATCTTTTTTTTAATATCCGGTGATAAATAATTAAGACCATAGATAAAATTAACATAAGTTCTGGATTTATTCATTATATCTGTTGGTAAACTACCAGGACATTTTCTAACTTTTAGATCCAGATGATAGGATTGTACAATCGCTTTAATTAGGGTTATTTTGTTCATATCTTTTCTTAGATTAGAGTATTTGTTTTCTGGATTATCAAACACAATCAAATTATCATCATCAATTTTATCTTTCGGTACCATAATATAACTTCTTCCTCCTCTTCTAAAAAAGTTGATTGGAATATTTATTTGTATAACCTCAGTATTTTTATCATTTTCTTGTATATTTATGTTATTTAATTGTGCTTCATTTAATAAATATATAAACCCTTTTAATCTAAATCTTATACTTAGATTATCTCTTTCAACTATTATTTCCTCTATAATATTATTAACTATTTCTATTTGTTCCTTTGGATATAATTCTTTCCATAGGGTTTCTATATTATGGAAAGAAGATACAATATCTGTACTATCTATTAGGTTATTGGATAATCTAATGGTATTAGCTATTACCTTTGGTGTTTTAATTATTTTATATATTTCATTAAGTACCACTGATTCTATCTCTTCAGCAGGTACAAAGTCCAGAGTACATTTACTTTTGTATTTAATTGATTTATTTGACTTATAATATCTATACACTCTGTTTAATTTTGTGGTATAGGTTGGTGTTAGTAGAGAATTACAACATTTACATCGTACTAATCCTTTAAGAAGATAGGGTACATTAGTATTTCTATTGGGATTATATTTTACCACTACCCTTTCGCTATCCGTATCTTTTATTACTACTTTTCTTTTGCTTCTATATATTTTGTCATTTCTATTCTTGTCTAATATTTCTCTAACTTTATTAAACTGTTCCTCTGTTATTATAGCTTCATGTATACCCTTATAGATTTCATTTATTCTTTTATTCTCTATAAGACCTAAATAGGTCTTATTGGTTAATATATGATGTAGTGATTTTATGTTAAATTTATTTCCTATTCTTAATCTTCCGGTTTTAACTGTTATTCTATCCCGGAATCTATAACCTTTTTCATTAGCTAGCACTATGGTATCTGCAATTGATTGGGTTTTGATATAGCTATCATAGATAAACTGTACAATCTTTTTATCTTCTTTGTTAACAATGAGTTTTTTATCTACCACATCGTAACCTAAAGGCACATTCCCCCCCAGTCCAAAGACCTTTCTTTTGTTGGGATCTTAATTTATCCCTCATTCTGTCAACACTCATTTCTCTCTCAAACTGAGCAAAAGATAAAAGAATATTTAGCATCAGCTTACCCATTGAATTGCTAGTATCAAAATTCTGAGTCACTGATACAAATGATACATTGTATCTATTGAATAGATCACTTAATTTACTGAAGTCCATTAGAGATCTGGATAATCTATCAATTTTATAGACCACCACCATATCTATAAGGTTATTGGTTATATCTCTAATTAACTCCTTTAGGGCTGGTCTTTCTAAATTACCTCCACTATAACCACCATCGTTATACTCTTTATCAACCAAGATCCAGTTGTTATACTTTTGAGATGCCACATAACTTATACAAGCATCTCGTTGACTATCTAAAGAGTTATATTCCAATTCCAGTCCTTCTTCACAAGATTTTCTTGTGTAGATGGCACATCTTAATGATTTATTATTATCAATACTATACATCACTATCCTACTTTTTTAGATTGTATATTTAGATTATTATTCTCTAAATCTTTTCTATCCTTAACTAAACCAAAGAATACCTTTCCATTCCATTTGGTTCCGGTTATTTTATAGGCTACCGCTGATAAGCTTTTGTATATATCTCCATTATACTCTATTTTATTATCTTCTAATATTTTTATAAAATATTCTTGGTTTCTATAGATTTTCTTAATTACTGTTCCTATTGGAGGCACTATAGTTATTCGATTACCACTAGCATATTTAACTTTATCATTCTTATCTATTATTTCCTTTTCAGCAATTTTAATAAGGTTAGCTATTTCATTTTTGGAAGGAATATTGGTATAGTATAAACTTTGTATTTGATAAGCTAACTCTCTAATGAGTAATCTCCTTTTATGATAAGGAGGATCAGATTTAAATATATCATACCATTTAGCTCTTAGCTCATTTAAACTAAGATTAGCTAAATTAAATAGTTGTCTTCTCATTTCTACTGACATATATAATCTCTCCTATTACAAATAAGTGTGAATTCTATTATATATTAAAATCTTCTAAGAGTCCAGTCCTAATAGAAGTAATATTATTATCATTATCTTCTTCTATTTGATTATTATCACCTTTTAATCTTTCTATGGCTTTCAAAAGTATTTTAGATATGTTATCTACTGCCAGATCTAATTCTCGATCAATATTATTAGTGTTAGTTTCTTTTGTTTTAACTGACATTTTAAAAATATTTTTTATTAACTAATTATTTAGTCTGTCTTTTTTTAAAAAGTGTAAATAGCTAATTAAAATATTTTTTTATTTGTTTTAATTTTTTATAGATAACTACTCTTGATAAATTAAGTCTCTTAGCTATTTCAAGTATGTTATATCCATCCATGATGAGATAACATATTTCTTTAAGTTCTTCATTTGGTAACTTATCTATAGTATTTTTTAGATATATCATATTTAGAGACATAAAAAAAGGACTCACTTCCATAAGTGGGTCCATATATTCCGTAGTATCACTATTATTTTCATAACACCGATTCGGTGGTAATGTATTCTGATAATAAGTTACTGGTACTTTTCTTCTTTCAATACTTCTTATTATTAAATCTTTATTAAGATTTTGAAATATGAAAGTAACATATACCTTAAAACTAGATTTAGTAATATTATAATTATCTCTATGTTTTAGATAACAGATTATAAATTCCTGAAATAAATCTTCTCTTTCACGATTATCATAATAACCATTTTTGACTAACTTATTGGAGTAATATTTTGCTTGATTAATAACATAAGAATCTATGTTGTTATTAGACTTTTTAGACATAGTATATTATGCATTTAACTATGCCAATACAGTATCAAATAGATATATATTATAAATATAATAGGTATTTATCATATATAATGATAATTAAATATATTAAAAAATAAGGAAAATATAATTTAAATATAAAAATTATATCTAAAAAACACTGATAAGACTTTAACAGAGATTAATGTGTCAAATACTTATTATATTCTCTTATTTTATTTCAAAAGAAGTACTTATTTATATCTTGACTTAAGATATCATAAACTTAAAAATCAAACTGGAGTTAATTCCTAATTAATTTTGAAACCTAAT
>CAJTRF010000011.1:12679-22917 GCA_910578525.1 uncultured Mycoplasmatales bacterium
AGAAAAAATAAATAAAAAATTTATGGGTCTTCAAGGGAGATTCGAACTCTCACAAAAAAAGAGACTTTTTTATAACTGTTTACCTTAAATAATTTTAAGAATTTATTAATAATTTATCACATCAGCATAAAATATATTAACAATATACTATTGTATTAATATATAATCTATTACTATAAAATATAGAAATATTATAATATAACCATCTAAAAAAGTTAGAATAATAGTATACTATCCTACCATTATTCCAATCACTATATAGTTTCTAACTAATAAAATAATGAAACTATAAATAAATCTTATTTATCATATAGTTGTATACTTTGTCACTGTAGATTACTTTTTTATCCAAAGGTTACAATTCACGGAGAGAAATAAATAAAATTGGAGAGAAAATTCAAAAAAATAACAAAAAATTATGAAAAAATGGAAACTAATAAAAAACGAAAGAAATTTAAAAAATGCCTAGAATATATTTATTTTTAACCTGATAAAATACGGAGAGAAGTTTATAAAAATTAGTTATTTAAAACTTCTGGCGACCGAAAAGATATTAATTACAGAAATTAAATCTCTGGAAGGAGATGAAGGTTGTTATGCTAGCAATGAATATCTAGCTAAATTCCTTCAGTTATCGGAAGGTACCATTAGAAATACCATATCTAAACTTAAGAAAAAGAATTATATTATAGATAATAGTAACAATACCAATAGTAATAGATTACTATTGGTTAATGATAATACAGAAGATTACTTAAACGAATTAAAACACAACAATAGGGAATTATATGAAACCATAAAAGTATCCTATGATATTAAATATCAGGATATGGTAGAAAATAATACTAACATTGATAATAACAATAGCAGTAATAACAAAAATAATTCAATTATAGATTATAGTAATATTAGTAAAAAAGATAAAGAAGAAATAATAATTAACTATGAAATTAATTCAGTTAATGTGAATAATAACAACATTGATCTTAAACAAGAAAAAAATGATTACCAATTAAATCATGAAAATGTGATTAAGCTATCACAAAAATGTGATCCTTATATATATAATAATACAAAGAATAGTAATTCTGTTTATGCAGAAAAAAATTCAGAAAAAAAGAATAAAGAAAAAGAAGATATTAAAGAAAATAAAAAAGAAACAGATTTTAATAAACGAAAAACAATTGAAGTAGAAAAAGTATATACCATTAAAAAACAAATCTTTGATACCCTAGTTCCACTACTACTTAATTCTAAAATAAACAGATATAATGAAGAAACAATAAGAAAAATAGTAGCTAAATTAGTTATAGAGAATAAAAATAATCTAGAGCTACTGTATAAATCAATAAAATATACTTCTAAACTAAAGGATAATAGTAATCCATTAGGAACTATAAAGAAATGGTTAAATTATAAATTAGATAAGATTAGAAAAAAAGAAGAAAAGGAATTAAAACATAAACAAAAACAAAAAGAAAGAGAAATTAAAACAAAGGAAGAAATAACCAATCATAGAATGAATTTTATTAATTCCATTAAAAACAATAAGATTAAACAGACATTATTGCTAAATGAACAAAATAATAACTGGAATAAAGTAATTAATAATCTAACTAAATTATATGGTATTAATCACTACTACAATTGGTTTAATAGAATGTATCTATTTCAAGAACAAAAAATAGATATAGATAATAACAGTAATGAAACAATAATAACAATACTTTGTGAAAGTAACTTCATAAAAGATTATATAACAAAAGAATATCTAAAGGGAATAGCTATTAACTATGAAAGTAAAATATTTATTAGAAAGGGCATCTATGAGTTCTATAAAGATATATTGCCAAATATTAAAGAAATAAAATTAGTAACAATAGAGGAGATATTATCATGAATAAAAAAAGAATTAGTCCAATAGAAAAAATAGTATTTGATACGGAAATAGATCTTAAACCTCAAAAGAAGCAATCTATTAGAAAGCATACAGATCTACAAAAACTATTTGAAAAGAAAATAATAGATGGAGATCAGCTATATGCAGGAGAAAGATTAGCTTTAGATTATGAGAATAGCTTTCACTATAATTCTTCTACAAGTTTATTGTTATTGGAAAAGAATAATAATAAAAATAAATCTAAATCTAAAATAACTATAGATAAATCCCTTATTCAAAATATCTATTCCTATGATAGTTATCATAAAGCCATAATGTCCATAGATAACGTAATAACAAGAGATATAGTTATTAAATTCTGTATAGATAATATCCCTCTAACAAAACTAGATAAACAGTTGGGTAATAAGTATGGAGCTGCAGAAATAAGATTGTGGTATGGTTTGAAGCAGCTGGTAGAGTTTTATAGGGGAAGAAGAGAAGAGTTTAAAGATTAAAGAAATATATATATTGATAAATGATTTATTTTATTTCTGTGTTATTTAAATTATTCAATAACTAACTTAAAACTGTAAATAATTAATTAGTATTTTATATGTTAATAACAATGTATAATAATTATTGTTGCTGTACAAATATACCCTTGTAAAATAAAATTTATGGTCTAGTATAAAAATCATAATTGATAGTTATGTCAATAGTTCTTAGATCAATCAAATAATTTTATTATTTTTTAGTTATTATTTTTCTATGTTAAAGTTATACTTTAATAGCTATAAAGGTAACGATATTAGTTTTGAGGATAAACTAATCATACTTAGCAAATTAGAAAAGGAATTTAAAAATTCTACTATAGGTCCTAATTATCAAAATAATTATGACATAACAACAATAGCTAAATTAAATTACTATATAAACTGTTATAATCGAAAGATAAATAGTAATTTTGATTTATACTATAACTATAAAGATTTTGTAGATTACATTAAATCCAGAATAAAAAGAAAGATTAGTATAAATAAAAGAATATCTTCTTCCTATTATCATAAAAAAGGAAAGAAAACAAAAGAAATTACTACTAATAAAAATAGTAATGATGATAATAACTACAATATAATTGATCTACTAGATAAATTGACGACGAAACAACTAAAAGAACTACAGGATAAATTAGAAATACCAGATAACTTCCTAAAGAGTTGGAAGTTTAAATTGTGGAAACCATCCAACAAAATAAAAAAACAAATAATTCAAATGATAAATATAAATGATTGGATTACTAAATAGAGTAGATAATAATCTATAAAATAATCAATGAACTACAGAAATATAATACAGTTAGGTAAACACAGATTAATGTGTGGAAATAGTACTGATATTAATGATATTCAATTATTATTAAACGGTATTAAAGCAGATATGGTATTTATAGATCCTCCTTATGGTATAAATTATAAGGGTTGTAGATATGATTTAGGGAAGAAGAAGCAAATTAAAATAGACGATGACTATACTAAACTAAATACAGCTAAACTATTGGATAATACAATATTAAGAGCTGCCAAACCATTAGCGGATATTTATATTTGTGTATCGCCTATCAGACAGAAGATATATCTAGATTATTTGGATAGCATAAATAGAACTCCAGATGCGGTAATAGTTTGGGATAAAAATAGTATGGGTATGGGATATATGAAATACAGAAGAAGATGTGAATTTATATTGTATTCCAAAGGTAAACCTTTCCGAAGAAATGAAGATAGTAGTGACATGGATCTATGGTCTATTCCTAAGGATAATATACGAAACTATAAGCATCCTAATCAAAAACCCATAGCATTAGCCAAAAGAGCTATAATTAATTCTTCTAAGGAGAATGATATAATACTTGATACCTTTGGAGGATCAGGTTCAACTCTTTTAGCTTGTGAAGAAACCAATAGAATATGTTATATGATGGAAATAGATCCTAACTATTGTGATATAATTCTGGAAAGGTATAAGAATTATGTGAAATAAATTGAATAGCAAAAACAATAAATTACTAACCTTCCTACTCTCAAACCCAGTTGAGAGTAGTTTTATTCTAAGGAGTAACTTTAGATTATTTATTAAGATATTCCATTCCTATATCTTTGGTAAGGAGTTTATCTTTAAAGATTTCCATCTAAAAATAATTAAGGCTATAGAGAATTTAGTATATGGTAATGATAGTAATAGCAGAAAGAATAATCTAGCAATAGCTATACCACCTAGATGGGGAAAGAGTGCAATAGTTAAATATGCTATAGCTTGGTTCTACAGTATAAATAAAGATTGTAATAATATCTATACCAGCTACTCGGATGGATTAGTACTAAAGTTCAGTAAAGAGATTAGAGATATAATTAATTCTGAATTATATAAATTGTTATTTAACATTGAATTGGAGAAAGATACCAAATCCAAAAGAAGATGGAAAATAAAAGATGGAGGTGAATTATATTCGGTAGCTTTAGGAGGTTCCATAACTGGTAATGGAGCAGGTATTATAGATAATGATACCAATATATTTGGCGGAGCACTCATCATAGATGATCCTCTTAAGGCGGATGATTTTAAAAGTGAAATAGCAAGACAAAATTCAATAGATTACTATCTCTATACTCTAAAGTCTAGATTAAATAATCCTAATAGAACTCCTATCATATTAATAATGCAGAGGTTACATAGGGAAGATCTGATAGGTTATATCAAAACTAATGAAATTGATAAATGGAATCTAATAGAAGTAAGAGCAATAGATGAAGAAACTAACATAGCTACCTGGTCTGAGAAGTATAACCGAGAACAACTAAAAAAGATAAAAGAATTAAGTCCTTTTTACTTCTATTCACAACTACAGCAGGAACCAATACAGTTAGGTGGAACTCTAATAAAGACTCAATGGTTCAGAAGATATAAAGAAGTAAATGAAAGATATAGACTATTATATATAGTTTGTGATACAGCATTTAGTAGTAAAACTAGTGCTGATAATTCTGCATTTATCTTGGTAGGTATTACTCTAGAGAATAATGATTTACATATATTAGATATGTATGTAGGTAAGATGGATTTTGTAGAACTAAAGAATAATCTCATTAACTTCTACCATAAGAATAATAGTATTTACTCTAGGTATAACACTATATCTTCAATATACATAGAAAATAAAGCATCAGGGCAATCACTAATACAGGAGTTAAGTTATAATAGTAGATTACCAATTAGAGAATTATATCCTACCTACTATAATAGTAGACTAAAGAAAGAACAAACCAGTGATAAGTATACTAGATATCTTGAAATATCTAGCGATATAGAAGCAGGACATGTATATCTACCGGAACAAGCGGATTGGGTATTAGATTTCCTATCGGAATGTGAATCTTTTGATGGATTGGGAAGCTATAGAGATGATAGGATAGATTGTCTTATCTATGCTCTGAAGGTTAGAAGACAGATACTTAATAATGATAATAATATAGATTGGAATAAATCACTAGATGAATTCAGAAAACACATTAACCATTAGAAAGATAAAACTTAAGGATTTGAGATATTCAGAACATAATCCTAGAAAAACTACAAAGGAACAGGAACAACATCTTAGAGATAGTTTAACTAAATTTGGAGTTGTTGAACCTATAGTAGTCAATAGTTATCCAACTAGAGAGAATATAATAGTAGGAGGACATTTTAGAGTTAAGGAATTAAAGAAACTGGGTTATAAATCGGTGGATTGTGTTATGGTTAATCTTAATGAAGATGACGAGAAAGAACTAAATATACGATTGAACTCTAATACGGGAGACTGGGATTATGAGCTACTAAACAATAATTTTGACTGTGAAGATTTAAAGGATTGGGGATTAGAATATGATTTTGATGAATATGGTGGTAATAATACCAGTGATAAATTTAATAGTCACTCTAGAGATAATCTAGTTCCTCTTTCCAAAAGATATCTAATACCTCCATTTAGTGTTATTGATACTAAACAACAATCTTGGCAAGTTAGAAAAAAACAGTGGTTAAACTTAGGTATAAGAAGTGAATTAGGAAGAGATTCCAATTTATTATTTTCTAAACATCTTAAGAAGATAACAAAATTACCTAGTACTTCTGTATTTGATGCAGTTCTTTGTGAAGTTATGTATAATTGGTTCTCAAAAGAAGATGATAGAATACTAGATCCTTTTGCCGGTGGAAGTGTTAGAGGAATAGTAGCTAGTATACTCAAAAGAAATTATACCGGAATAGACCTTAGTGAAAAACAGATTAAAGAAAATATTAAACAGATGAATGAGATTATTATATCTAGTGGTAATAATAATAAACATATACCTAATTATCTAATAGGAGATAGTAATAAAGTATTGAATACACTAGATGATAATAGTTATGATATGCGTCTATCCTGTCCTCCTTACTTTAATCTAGAGAAGTATAGTGATGATAAAGATGATCTATCTGCTCAAAAGAACTACTCTGAGTTTTTAGTTATTTATGAAAGTATAATAAACAAACTATATAAAAAACTTAGGAATAACAGTTTTGTAGTTTGGGTTATAGGAGAGGTTAGAGATAAAAAAGATGGTAGTTATTATAATCTAGTTGGAAATACCATAGATATATTCATTAAATCTGGATTTAAATATTATAATGAACTAATACTATTAAATTCTATAGTTACAGCAGCTATAAGAGCAAATGGGCAATTTAAATCTACTCGGAAGGTGGTTAAAGTACATCAAAACATATTGGTATTTTTGAAAGGTAATGCAAAAGAAGCTACCAAAAGGTTAGGTGATGTGGAAGTATTGGATATTAGTAGTGGTAATTATAGTAATGATATTGAATAGTATAAATAAAATAATGCCAACGGAAAAACAATTAGCTAATCTAAAACCACCAATTAATCTACGAGATGAACAACGAGAAATAAGAAGAAAAGGTGGAATTAAATCTGGAGAAGTAAGAAGACAATTAAAAACTTTTAAAGAACTTCTCAATGAACAATTATCTGAAGAAAATATAAATAAAAAGACTCTTAAAGAAGCTATAACCAATAGACTATTAAAATTAGCTTTAAATGGTAATCTAAAAGCAATAGAAATGGTGAGAGACACCATAGGAGAAAAACCTATAGAAAGACAGGAAATAACTAATAATACTCCCGTAAATGTTAAGATAGATCTAAAGAAGCTAAAAAGTATTAGAGATAAATTGGAGAAATATTAATGATATATAAAATATCTTATGATACAACTCAGAGTAATGGCTAAAGCTTTTGGTTGGACTAATTTTAAGAAAAAGATATAGAAAAAAACAAAGAAATATAAAGCTATATTAAATAAAAAGTAATTAAATAATTGTATAAAATAGACATAGTTTAATTTGAGTTATATGATCACCATCTTGACTTTTGTATATTATAATCTACAATTATGGTAGATAATTAATTAATTTTCTATGGAAGATGATTTTGAAAAATTAATGGTAAAACAATTTAAAGAAGACCCAGAATATATGAGGCAGATGGTTATGGATGAATTTAATGAATATCAAAAAACTGATGATATTAAACCTCTGATGTTTGTTCTTAAATATGCCATTAAAGCCAATGGATATACTAACTTAGCTAATGATTGTAATATAAGTAGAGATACTGTGTATAAAATAATTAACTGTGTTAATGAACCAAAAATAAGTACTTTTAAAAAGATATTTAATTATCTTGGATTTGATTTATCACTGGTAAGTAATAGTATATAATGAGTGATATTGTAATTAAATTTTTTTATAAAAGAACTACAAATTCAACACCTTTTATTGAATGGTTTTACAGACAAGAAAAGTTCACTAGAGATATTATAAATAAAAGATTAATTAGAGTAAAGAATGGTAACTACGGTGACTACAAATCAATATCAAATGGTATACTAGAATTAAGATTTAAACAGGGATTTAGAATATATTTCACAGAAGTAAATAATACTATAGTTTTACTATTTTGTGGAGGTAATAAATCTTCTCAAAAGAAAGATATAGAAAGAGCAAAAGAGTATAAGGCTATATTGGATAAAGAAGGGTTAGATGGTTGTATAGAGAAATAGTTCTCTATGAGAAATATTATGAATAAATATAAAGAAAAATAAAAACTTTTCCTATAAAAAAACTCTTGACAATGAGTAATTTATTACACATAATATTATTATTAAATTAATTTCTACTTATGGTAAATAAGAAATATTTTACATTTGATAAACTTGAAATAGAAACTTTAAAAAATGATAAAGAACTCAATAGGCTATTTTTAGAAAATGAATTAAATAATTATATTGAAACAAATGATAGTAAATATCTAAGACATCAACTCAAAAATTCAATAAAAGCTTTTGGTTTTTGTAATTTTGAAAAAAAATCTGGTCTATCAAGAAAAACAATATACAATATTGTAAATGGTAAAACTGAACCAAAATTAAGTAACTTCCTAAAATGTCTTAAAGCTTTTGATATAAAGATAAAATTATGTTAAAGAAGAAAAAAGAAGTTGTATTGTTCTTTGATAGAAATAAAAGAGAATATCCATTTCAAATATGGTATCTTTCTTTGGAAAAAAATAGTAAATATAAAATATCTGAAAGAATTAAAAGAATAGAAGATGGTAACTATGGAGATTATAAATCAGTTGGTAATAATATACTAGAACTAAGATTTAAACAAGGATTTAGAATATACTTTACAGAAGTGAATAATACTATAGTTTTATTATTCTGTGGTGGCAATAAATCATCCCAAAAGAAAGATATAGAAAAGGCAAAAGAATATAAAGCTATATTGGATAGAGATGGGTTAGATAATTGTATAAAACAATAGATATTTATTATATTACCTATTGACAAATTGTATTCTTTAGACTACAATTTAATTAATTATATTAATACAACATATGGTTAAAAATAAAGAATTTAGAGATGATTTTGAGAAACTTGAGGTTGAATTATATAA
The DNA here is from genome assembly GCA_910578525.1 of uncultured Mycoplasmatales bacterium. Classification (GTDB taxonomy): domain Bacteria; phylum Bacillota_I; class Bacilli_A; order Mycoplasmatales; family Mycoplasmoidaceae; genus Malacoplasma_A. The sequence continues at coordinate 21,618 of CAJTRF010000011.1, forward strand.
ACAAGATCCAAAATTAGCTGAATTATGTTTTAAAGATGAATTACAGGAATATAACAAGACTGGTGATATAAAATATCTTATGATACAACTCAAAACAATGGCTAAAGCTTTTGGTTGGACTAACCTTGAGAAAAAAACTGGATTAAGAAGATCAACTTTATATAGTATACTGGAAGGTAAAAAGAACCAAAACTAAGTACTTTTATCAAGATTTTAGGAGCTTTTGGTTTTAGCATATCTTTTAAAAAGACAAAAAAGTTACCATTTACAAGAAATAAAGTAAAAATAGCATAAATTGTAATTATGAAAGTTTCTCTAAAGAAGATATTTCTATTTTTTGATAGAAATAAGAATAAACAACCATTTAAAACATGGATAGAAAAGCAAGAGATAGTGGATAAGAAAATAATATTAAATAGAATAAGAAGACTTTCCGATGGTAACTACGGTGACTACAAATCAATATCAAATGGTATACTGGAACTAAGATTTAAACAGGGATTTAGAATATATTTCACAGAAGTAAATAATAATAATATAATCTTATTATTCTGTGGTGGTAATAAATCTTCTCAAAAGAAAGATATAGAAAAAGCAAAAGAGTATAAGGTTGTATTAGATAAGGAAGGGTTAGATGGTTGTATAGAGAAATAGTTCTCTATGAGATTATGTATTGGAAAATAATCAATATCATTGTTATGCTAGAAGATAATTTAGCTAAATTTATAACAATAATATTTATACTATCAATAGTATTAGCTGAAACAAGTTTATTTATTATAGCTCTACTATTGGAACTTTATAGGATTATGATTAGAGATTAGAAGTAGAGAGATATAAATTAAATTGTGTTATCATAATAAATAATATGAATTATTTTATAATAATTATGACAATTGTTATAAAAATATATGGGATAGTATAAATAATTATGCATTATTAGTGCATAACAACTGCAAATAAATAAAAATAGACAAACAACAAATATACAAAAAATTTATAGATAATGTTTAACCTATTCAATAAAGTTAAGAATGGTATTAACAATACTAGACAATCTTCTGCTACAACAAAAGTAGAAGATAAAACTATAACCTATCCCTCCATCTATCCAAAGTCCTATTCTTTCTCAGAACCTTGGACTTTTCAGAAGGATAGGTTGGAAAGAAAGTGTAACGATTATGGAAGTAAAAGAGCTATAGAATTATACGCTAGACATAAGTATAAATTAGAGAACCAATGGATTAATCCACTACAAGGTATCAATAGTGGATTAGGTACAGCTAACTTAAGTTTATAT
>CAJTRF010000012.1 GCA_910578525.1 uncultured Mycoplasmatales bacterium
GTAAAACAAAAATAAATTTTTTAATATTTATTTATAAATATTATTTATTTATCTATAATGTATGCGATTAGATTTAAATAGCCATCATGAAAAGATGAATTAAAAACGGTTTGTTATCAATTGGTTGTTTAGGTTTACTATCATTTGTTATTGCTTTTTCTACAAATTGAAGCAATAAAACAACAATCTCTTCGGTTGGGTCTTCTGGGGTAAAACCGTTTGTGGAAGAACTTTCTAAAAAATATTTAGAAGAACACAAAGATTTAGATATCACTGTAGATGCTGGTGGATCTGGTTTTGGAATTGAACAAGTAGCAAAAGGTTACACCGACATTGGCAATGCTTCAAAAGATCCATACAACACTATTGTTAACCAAAGAAAAGATGATTTGGGGGTTTTGTGAGAAAACAACCAAATCAAAACTTACACAGTTGCGTGAGAAGGAATATGTTTAATTTATGTTCCACCAAAATCAACAGATGAGTCAATTAATTTTGACACAATTCTTGATATTAACGAGAATAATATTGCAAAGTTATATCAAGCATTTTCTGGAATTGCTGAAGGTGATTATGCTAATGTAAAACCAAAATTATCTGATTTTATTACTGATCAAAGCCTTAAAGATAAATTTAATGTAAACATTATTCCTTATGTTAGAACTGGTGGTTCTATGACATCAGGAACAGCGGATGCATTCTATACTGATTCTAGACTTGATTTTAATGATAGTCAATTATCAGATGAAACTAAAAAAGCATTTGAAGAAGGTTCATATGGTAATGGATGAAAAATTTATCAAACAGATGAAGCTAACAGTCGTGCATGAGATATGTTTGAAAAGAGCAACACACCAGGATCTGTTGTATATCTTTCTTCTGGGTTTGTTCAAGAGAATAAAGATTTAATTGAAAAGAAAGGTTATGGTATATTTTCTTACAATGGCGTGCCTTTCTTTCAAGATAACCAAAGTAAATTAAATGAAGGATACAACTGATGTAGACCATTAAATTTAATGTGTTCAATTGAAGAAAAGAATGAAGTTGATTTCATTTTGTGATTGCTTGATTTAGATGCTAGTGAATGAAAAAATATCGGTGGAGCTGCTTTGTCTGAAAAACAAAAAGAAAGTATGGGCAACTTAGCAACTGATTTTGATATTAAATTAAAACAACAAGGCAACACTTGATTTGGAGCTAAATATGGCAACTAATTCTACTAAAAAATTAATGTCTAAAAAAGTAAATCAGGATAGAACGTCCAATGTTGTTACGTGTGTTCTATCATGATTATTTGCTCTTGTATTTTTTGCTTTAATAATTTTTATTATTTATGCAGCTGTTCCTGGTTTTAAAGAATACGGTTTTAAAAACATATTATTTACTTCTACATTTGATTTAAACAAAGGCAAGGCATCTATTTGATTGCCTCTATGTATCACTATTTTAATTTCATTAATTGCCATTATTCTTGCTGGACCTATCGGAATTAAGACAGCAATTTTTATTAAATATAGATTACCTAAAAAATATAAAAAACCAACAAGAGTAGCTGTGGAATTATTAGCAGATATTCCATCAGTTATCTTTGGATTGTTTGCTTCTGAATCATTAGGAATTTTAATTAAGAAAATTTTTAATTTAGATTCTTCTTATAACTTGTTAACTGCTGGATTTATGTTAGTGTTTATGATTTTACCAACAGTGGTATCGTTAACACTTAACTCATTAGACGGAGCTAATAATGATTTAATATCTGCAGCTATGGTGTTAGGAAACACTAGAACTAGAGCAATCTATAAAGTTATTAAGAAACAAGTTAAAGGTGGTATCTATGTTGGTATTATTATTGCTTTAGCACGTGCCATTGGTGAAACAATGGCAGTATCAATGATCTTGCAATCACAAGGATTTAACAATACTTTTAATCAAGGATTTTGGGGAATATTATCTTCTAATTTAAGAACATTAGGAGCTTTGATATCAGCAAATATGTTTGCTGAAGGTGGTGGTCCTGCTCTTCAAGGATTATTATTTGCATTTGGTATTTTCTTATTTATTTTTATTATGATTTTAAATTCAGTTGTGATGAGTATTAGTAAACCTAAGTCATCAAAGTCTGGATGATATCAAAAGTTTGTAAGAGTTCTAACAAAATGATTAATGATTGTTCCTAACACATTAAAAATTTGATTTAAAAAAATATTTAAAATTAAATCTTTTGATGGTAAAGATATTTCCACATATTTATATAAAAGAGTCAAGGGTGGTAAGTTTTTAACTCACTCATACACAGTATGAAAAATGCTGTGAGAATGAGTATCAATGATTATTACAATGTCATTTTTATTGTGAATTACCATTGATATTTTAGGATATGGTGGAGTTGCTGTAGCAAGTAATGATTCAACAATCTTTTCTTTTGCAAAAAATACAACAGGACAAGCGTTTGTTAATACATTATTAATTATTGTTTTAGCAATCGGTATCGGATTACCATTATCATTAATGATTGCAATTTATTTAAATGAATTCGCTAAGCAAGGTAGAGTTAAAAAAGTTTTATTATTCTTTATTGATTCTTTAGGTGCTACTCCTTCAATTTTATTTGGTATGTTTGGTTTGATTTTCTTTATCCAAACATGCGGAATGTCTTCAGCAGGTATTGCTGGTAAATCATTGATTGCCGGAGCATTAACAATTCTTATTGTTATTCTTCCAACATTTATTAGAACTATTCAACAAGCTTTACAATCTGTACCAAAAGAATTAAGAACAAACTCAATAGCTCTAGGAGCAGGTAAATGAGAAACAATTAGAAAGATTGTTCTTCCAACTGCATTACAAGGTATTACAACTGCAGTTGTGTTGTCTATTGGAAGAATTTTAGCAGAAACTGCTCCTTTATATTTAACTAGTGGTTTGTCTTCTTCAGGAAGTATTGCTTTAGATAATTCTGGACAAACATTAACTACAAGAATTTATGATCAAATTTATACAGCTGATATTTCTCAAGGGTTATCAGTAATGTATGAATGTGCATTCATTACGATGATTCTTGTTTTAATCATTATTCTTATTTCTCATGTGTTAATCCCATACTACTTTGTTTTAAAACAAAAGAAGATGCAAAAGAAAGGAAGAACACCTCCACCAGAAGGCGAAACTCATAAGAAAAAATTATTTTCTAAAGAAAAGATAATTAATAATTCTATTAATAAAATACAATTAATACATAGATATATTTATTTAACATAATGGCAAAGAACAAAAAAACTTCTATTGATCAAGATCAAAGAGATGCAAATAAAGTGAATAAAGTATTAAGGATGGGCAAGGTTTCATCTTGACTTTCTTATTTTACTCTTACATCTAATCAAAAAGCCATCTATAAAAATACTAAAAACAGAATTAAACATGATTTAGAAACTAAGAAAGCAGATTTCAATAAAGACAATATTTTTGAAGTTAAAAATTTTAATTTTTGATATGGTAATCAAAAAAAGCATGCATTAATTGACATTGATACATCAATAGCAAGAAATAAAGTAACTGCTTTCATTGGCCCTTCGGGTTGTGGTAAATCTACATTCTTAAGATGTTTAAACAGAATGAATGATCAAATAGAAAATACATACAGCACTGGAAATATTTTCTTTGATGATGGAACTAATTTACGTTCTCCTAAATTAAACACATTAGAGTTAACAACACGTGTTGGTATGATTTTCCAAAAACCATCTCCATTCCCTATGAGTATCTATGATAACGTGGCATATGGTCCACGTTCTCATGGAATTAATGATAAAAAAACTTTAGATAATATTGTTCAAGAATCATTAAAAGGTGCAGCACTTTGAGATGAAGTTAAAAATAATTTATATGATTTAGGAACTTCGTTATCTGGTGGTCAACAACAAAGATTATGTATTGCAAGAGCAATTGCTTTGAAACCAGAAGTGTTATTGATGGATGAACCTACAAGTGGTCTTGACCCAATTGCTACAAGTAAAATTGAAGAGTTAGTTTTACAACTAAGACAAAATTATACAATCATCATTGTTACCCACTCAATGGCTCAAGCACAAAGAGTCAGTGATGATACAGCGTTCTTTTATCAAGGAAGATTAATAGAAAAAGGACCAACTAAGAAAATATTTACTTCTCCTGATAATAAGAAAACAAGAGAATATATATCAGGAAAGATCGGATAGGAGGAAACATGTCAGCAAATTATTCATTATTAAAAACTTCAGAAAATGAACTACTTGCAAAATTTAGAACTTTTGCAAAGCATGTTATTTTGTCTTGAAAAGAACTTTATAAAACATTATCTGCTGAAAAGACAATCAGTAAAAAGAAACTAGAATTATTTTTTGAATATGAAGACCAATCTAATCATTATGAAGCTGAAATTCTAGACGATGCAATGTGAACAATTTCTAAAAACCAACCTGTTGGTAACCACTTAAGATTTGTTATTGCAATTCTTAACTCTATTACAGATTTAGAAAGAATGGCTGATTATGTTATGAGTACAGCAAGATTTTATAATACACATAAAGTTATTGATAACAAAATCTTTAGTTTATTACTAGATTCAATTAAAGATTCATATACATATATTGAAAAAATAATTAATTGTTTGATTAATAAAAAAGCCGTTGAAACTTATGAATTAGCAGTTAAATATCAAAAGAATTATCAAGTTAAATACCAAGAAACTATGCATTTGTTATCTAAGTACATTCACAATATGAGCGCAAAACAAGTTTCTGATTTTTTAACTGGTTCTATTATTATTTTCAAACACGTAGAAAGAAATGTAGATCATGCAGTTAACATTGCTGAAAACTTTATTTATATTAAGGAATCTAATTTCTTTTTTACTAAAAAATCAAAACAAGCTGAAAAATAATTTAAGACTCATTTGTAAGTTTTTATTTAAAATAAACAAAATTTTTTTGATTTATTAATTCTATATATAATAAACATACAAACCAACTTAATATAAAATAAAATTTTTATTTATGTCAAAAATTGATTTCTTAGGCTTCGGTGGGTTAGACGAAAAACAAAGCCCATGTTATTCCTTAAATATTGATGGTGATATATACATCATCAATTGCGGAATATCTTTACCAACAAGCGCTTCACTTGGAATTAAAAAAATAATTCCTGATTTCTCTTGAATTATTAGCAACAAAAATTCCATTAAAGGTATTTTTATTGGTAATGCAAATTACATAAATTTTGGTGGATTACAATATTTAGAAAAATTTGTTCCTAACATTCCTATATATACCAATGATATTGGTAGTTGCATTATTCATAATTATTTTAAAAATGCTTTTTACAACAGCAATACTACATTTAATTTGAATATTAAAGTACTAGATTTATTAAAACCATTACAAATAGGAAAAGCTATAGTAACGATGTTTAAAACATCGTCTTACATACCTCATTCTACTGGTTTTGTATTTGATACAAAAGATGGAGCAATAATTTATATAGATGATTTTGTAGTTAATTCAACTTTAGGATCATTATTTTCTAATAACTATATTAAAATTGCTTCAGCATATGGAAATAGATGTTTAGCATTAATTGTTGGAACTGGATTAGTGGGTGAATCAAGTGGATTCACTTATCCAAACACTCAAACAATTAATTATTTTACAGAAATTGTTCAAGAACATAAAGATTCAAGAGTAATAGTTTCTTGCTATGATTTTGAATACTTTAGAATTTTGTCTTTATTAGGAGTGTGCGCATCACAAGATAGACCTGTATGTATTTCTGGCAAAACATTCTTTTATACCTTTAAACACTTGCAAGATAACAAAATCTTTTTTATCAAAGGGTTAAAAATTATTAATGAATCACAATTGGAACAACACCCTAATGCTGTTGTAGTTTTAGTCGAATCATTAGAAAAATATTTTAGTAAATTAGATAAAGTCCTAAATGGAGAAGACCAAAAAATTCATTTATTACCGACAGATAATTTTGTGTATGCAAACAATACATTGTTTGGATATGAAAAATCAGAAGCTTCATTAATTGATAATTTACATCGTGCTAACATTAATGAGATTTATAAATTACCAAAAACTATATTACCTACAAAAGCATCTAACGAAGATCATAAATTTTTAATTAATGCATTCAAACCAAAATATATTATTCCAGTAAGCGGATTGCATTTAAATCTTGAATCATACAAGAAACTTACATCAAGCATGGGAATAAACAAAAATTCAGTTTTGTTATTAGATAATGGAGAACAAGTTAAATTTGAAAATGGTAACTATATAGGTAAAAAATATTTAAAGCTTTCTCCACAATTTATTAATTCATTAGGATCATTAGATAATGAAGCTTCTTCAATATTTGAAAGAGACCAAATGAAAGAAACAGGAGCTGTATTAGTTAATTTATTAATTGATAACTTAACTAAACAAATTATTAAATACAACTTTGATCCAGTTGGTGTAATTAATTTCACTGAAATTAATAAATACCTTTTAAATAAGTTATATGAAGAGTTAAATACTAACTTAAATACCTATTTAAAAGGTCAAGTAGAAGCTAAAACTTTTGATGTAAAAGAGTTTAAACTTTATGTTCGTAAAGTTGTTTCTAAGCAATTTGAAAAAAAGTTTGATAAACGTCCGCTAGTAATTACAACTATAATTTTTTCTAAATAAGCTATGGAATTGACCCATAAAACAGTTGTTGATCAAAGTAATAGTGAAAAAGCTTTAAAGGAATTTCAAAAATCCAATCGTTTAACTATGATAATCCTATGTTTAGTAGGATTATTAGTCTTAACATTTTCTTTAGTAAGGTTACCTTTTACTGGGTGCTTTTTAGATGACGTTTTTTTTGAATATTTATTTGGCGTAAGTAAGTACTTTGTTTATGCATTTATTTATGTAATATTATTTTGCTTAATGTTCAAAATAGATGTACATAAATATTTTTTTAATGTAAATTCTATAGTAATAGAAGTTTTGAGTTTGTTGTTTGTTTGCATCTTAACATCAGCTATATCATGATTGGTTGGAAATCATAGTGATGTTACAAAAGATTTCTTTGCTCCAATAGAGACATATCAAACACAATTTTTTCATTATTTAACTAAGTTTAATAATAAAACTTGATTTACTGAATTTATTAATGTTTATCAAACAGGTGGGTTAATTGGAGAGTTCTGTGTAGCTATCTCTTTTACAATGCAATGAACAACATTGTTCATATTAGAAGCTATATTATTGCTTTTAATAATTTTCTTATTATTTGCATTTAAAGATGTTAAACTATTTAGTAAATTTAAAGAATGATTAATTGTTAAATTAGGTGGTAAATATGAAAAAAACGAAACTAACTATGATGAATTAAATGTAGATAAAAAAGACAAGAAAATTGAAAGTCAAAAAACTTCATTAATTAAAATTGAAGCTAGAAAAGAAGAACAAGTAACTCCTCCTTTATCGTTCTTAACAGATTCTGGCTCTGATTACTATCACAAAAACAAAGAAAGAATTAATAAGTCGTTAAAAGCAATTAAAAAATTATTTGAAGAAAAAGAAATTAAATTACCTCTTAAGAGTTTGAAAGTAATGCCTGCTTTTAGTGAACTAACTTTTAAAGTTACTTCAGATGAGTGTGTTAGAAAATTAATGTTTTTTAAAACTGAATTGTTAGATGCACTAAAATCTGATTCTTTAGAATTCTTTATTAAAAAAGATGAATTAGTAATTGAAATCAAAAATAAATATGTTAGCAAGGTTTCAATGAAAGAGGTTTTAATTTCAAATAAAACAAATTCAAATATTGCTGTCGTTGGTGCAACTTATAACAACCAAACGATTACATATGACTTCAACAAAGGCCCGATGGTCTATATTACAGGTAAACAAGGAAGTGGCGCAGTAATGCAAATTTGTTCATTAATTTTATCAAGTTTATATTTGAATACACCTGATAAATTAAATTTAATCCTATGTTCACCAAGCGAAGAAAAAGTATTTGATTCATATGCTTCTCTTCCTCACTTACAATGTCCTCCTTTAACTTCGTTAAATGAAACGATTAATAAATTCTTAATGTTAAATGAAACAATCAATGAAAGAATAGCTTTTTTTGAAAAAACAAAAACTAAAAATTTAGATGAATACAATAAAACTCAAATGTCAGGAAAACTTCCGTACATTATGGTTGTTTTATTTAATGCTGAAGCATTCGCTAAGAGTTCTAACAATAATCGTGATATCTTATTTAAACTATTAAGTGACGATGCTAAAAGATCTGGTATTAGAGTGATTCTTTACACTCCTAATTCAGATAATGACACTTATAACACAGATATTCCAGAATACATTGATAGTTTCTTTGTCTTTAAGACAATTGATGAAGTTACATCTCGTTTCTTTTTAAATTCATCAATGGCCAATAAATTATTAGGTAATGGTGATGGATTCTTATTGCAAAAGAGCGACCACTCTAAAATGAGAATTCAATGTTGTTATATTAACAAAGAAGAACTTTCTAAAACAGTAAAATTAATTTCTTCGTTCTATAAATATAAAGACAGAGAAGCTTAAGATTACACAAAAATAAGTTTTTCGGTATAATCATTTTACAAGTAATTGATCGCTGTATAGTAATATATAGAGGAAAGTCCATGCTTGCACAAGCTGTGATGCTTGTAAATGTTTATGTGGGATTTCACTATCCCAACACCTTGTTGTTAAGGTGATGACGTTGTTAAGGTCTAAGTATTGGTTTATATGAACTTAACATCTAAAGTGCCACAGAGACGAATTCATAGGAAACTATGAGGTGAAACGCGGTAAACTCCATAAGCAAGAAACTCAAAATTGGTAGAGGAACTAACTAAAGGGAATCAAACTAATAGTTAGACACGAAAGTGTAGATAAATGATCAATGTCTAGAAATAGATACAGAACATGGCTTATAACTTGTGTTAACATAATAAAAAAGCTAGGGTAACTCCCTGGCTTTTTTAATATATAAAAAGCCACTACACATACCCGCTAAAGCTTATAGCTGTTCCATTTCTGGCCTCACTAGGTTCGCAACGTGTATTGCAATGGCGAAATTATTATAAATGTTTGAACTAATAATCTAATATTTTATTTACAAATTAAAAATATTTTTTAGAAAGATTGAATTAAATCAAAAAAATTTAGAATTTCTGTGATGACTTTTGTAATAAATATTTATCAAAGTATATTTAATACATATAACACAATATTACATGTGTTTGTCAGTTATTGGATTAACGTCGATAAATCCTATTGTATTGTTATTTACAGTTATTGCATATGTAGGAATCTCTAGGAAGTAAGTCACAAAATACATTACTCGTAATAACTTAATTACAACTAGATGAAATCAAGATATAAAATAGGATTATATGAATAACTACAATTATAGTATAAAATACTATTTTCAATATTCATATTTTGTTTTTGAAAAAGGTATTGAAGTGCAACCGTTATTGCTCTTTTTATAAATATTATTAATTCCTCTACATCCCCAACGTAAACTATTAGGACAAAGCGAAGTACGAGACGAGTTTCATCCATAACATAAGTGATAATTATCATCATTTTCGTTTTTTTCTGGAAAAAATGAAAAAGCATCAAATAAAGCATCATTCTTATCAGGATCTCTATGATTTCCACTATAGAATCCAAGTTCAACTTTATTTGGTTTTCTGGATACTTCATAATGTTGATCAGGAGTATATGTTTTTTTTGGAAGATCATTTTCAAAATCTATAATTCTACTCTCAGCATAAGCTAAACAAAAATAATCTCCAGTTATTCAACCAAGTATAGAAGAAGTATCAATTATGTTGTGTTCGGCATCTAATCAAAAACTAAGTGGATGTGCTTCATTTTTTTTATCATTAGGAAGTGAATCAACATATTGACGTAGTTTGTTTCTTGAAAATTTAAAAGAAATATTGATACTATCTATGTCAAGTTTATATCTACAATGTCCAACCCAGTCAGCTGCAAAAGTGTGTTCATCAGTAAGTGTTTTGCCATCATTTGTTTTGGTGTCTGAATCAGGCCAAATAGAAGATTGATATTCAATCATGGTATCATATATTTGTGAACCTTTTAATGAAAGATTAATTAAAAATTCACCTTTAATTTTATTAGTTCCTTTAGAAATAACTTTTAAGCATGGAAGAGAAGTAGGTGATTGATCGGATAATTTAAAAGAGTCAGATGAAAGATTGGATACAATCTCATAATCAACACCATATTCAACAGAACCAACAAATGTTTCACCAACAATTTTCTTAGACACTTCGTCACATATTTTATTAAACACAGTTTTGTTCTGAATAATAACATTGTCTATTTCAGATGCAGTAACATAATTCAAATCAAATGTAGGTACGGAAATTTCTTCAGAATATGAAAAAGTAATTTCAGAAATATCTTCAGTTTCTTGAGAAGATTTTAACCAAAAAAGGAATTGAATTGAATTTTTGAGTATTTTTGTGTCAGTAGAAGCAGAAACAACAAAAGGGACAGTAATTGAGCTTGAAGCATCGTAAGTGGAATCTGGAATAACAATATTAAAATCAGATGAATTAACAGCAGGTGAATATTCATTTATTTTTTGTAAAACCGATTTAAATAATGGACCGGTTTGTTTATCAATTAAATTTGACAGTTGTGTAGAGCTTACACTCTTTGGGTTTGGTACAGAAATAATTTGAGGGGAAGATTGTGAAAAAAAAGTTTGTTCACCAATTGTATTTAGGTCAAATTCAGAATTATCAACGACAACATTAATTTCAATAGGATCAACAATTGAAGCATCATTTGTAGAATTAGCTAAAAGATGAGAATACGGTGAAGATGATACTACAAAATAAACAGGTTTCCCAATTTCTCCGCATGAGCCTTCAGAATAATCACCAGGTTTAACAGAAAATTTAGATGAAGAATCATAAAAATCAATGTAAAAATCTGTATCGGTAATATTTGAAACAGAAAAAGATGAATTAATTGATTCAACTAATAAAGATTTCAAAGAAGTGTTTTTCGTTATTTCATTAGTTAATTCATTAATAGTAACATTAGTTGGATCATTTACATCTCCGATTTTGATTGTTTTAGAAGAAATTAAATTTTTTATTGATGTTGCAACCTTTTGAGAATTTAAATGATTTCTTTGGTCAACGAATCTAAATTTAATAGGAAAAAAATATGAATTAATTAATGGATTATTATCAATTCGTGAATTTGATTTAATTGAAATGTCTACAGAATTTTCAGTATCTATTTGAAAATTTTCATAATTTTTAATATTAGAAGTATCGATAAAGTAATCATCGGTTGATAAATTTAAAATTGACAAACTTTCCATCATTTTATTTACAGAAAAAGAAATAGTAGAAATAATGTGTTCTCTAATTGTATCTGCATAGATACATTCGTGTTGGTAATCAACATTCGTAACAGGAATATCAATGATTTCATTGTATTGATAAGAAAGATTTTGTAAATCAAAAGAGTTTACACAAACTTTAATACCATTAATTGTGAAATTAAACAGATTTTGGGAAGAGATATCAAAAATATTTGAATTAAATTTACATTCTAAACTAGCGCTAAATGGTTCAGTATTTGAATGCAAAATTTTTGAATCAAGTATATTAAAAAGAGGAGAATAGTTGATACTTATTTCATTATGACAATTACAATTAAATTTTGAGTAATTAAGATTTGGGAATTGATTATTTAATTGTGTAATAAAAAATGAATTAATAGACGATTCAACGTTTTTAAGGACGGTATTATTAGTTTCTGTAACATTTGAATCAAGAATTTTACTAACTAAATCTATTTTATTATCTGGGGAAAGAGAAGAAAGATAAATTGTATCAGAAACTTCAAAAGGATTTACATGAAATTCAGAAGGGTTTAACTTAAAAGTATTAGGTAGTGACTGAATGGTGATTTTTTGTGAATTAATTATAGATTGTCCAGAAATTTTATTAGATAATGAGAAAATAGTAATAGGATAATTAAATGGTGTTGGTGAAACAAAGTTAAATTCTAAATTTTCTAGATCAGTATCTATTGAAATGTCAAAGTCATCTAATGATATTTTTCCATTAGCATATGGAAAAAAAAGAATAATAGTGTGGTAAATTCATTCTTTTAAGCTTATTGAAGAAGCGACTGAAGAAAGAAGTTCTTGAGAGGGAATTTTATCAGGTGTTGAAGAAGAAATATAAAAAGTATTTTCAAATGAAACAGTGTCAAAATCAATTTTATTTAAATTAACTATAGGAATATTTTTGTTTCCTCAACATGAAGATAAAGAAAAAATAGGTGCGCTTATTAAAGCACCAAATAAGAACATTTTTTTAATTTTTTTTCGAGTACCACTCATACTTTGATGTTGTATTTATATTATAATATAAATTAATATGAGAAAAAAAATTTGTTTATTCAGTGTCTTTTTTTTATTTTCCTTACCTTTTTGTACTACTTCTTGTTCTAGCAACTTCAAATGAGATAATTCATTTTCTTTTGATCAAAGTTTCTCTATTTCAAGTTTTTTACCGTTAGATCAAATAGCTCCTTCTTGTGATGATGATTTATTTTTATATGCTTCTTCTCCTGTTAAAAATTGTAAATCGGTTTTAAAAGATGTTTATTTTTCTAATGGGAATAATACAGAGAAAATAATTGCGGACATTGTCAATTTTTATTTAAATGATTTTTTACAATATGGTCCTTTTTCTGGACAAATAAAATATTCTATAAACAACGATTTAACTGACATATCTTTTATTTTAAATGTTCAATGTAATGATAATCATCCATACACTTATGAAATTGAATTAATGCATTATAACTTAGTTTTTGCATCACCAGAATTTGTGCAAAATAAAACTAAATCATCATGAGATTTATTTTTGTATCATAATACAAAATTGCCTTCATACACATCTTATTATCATATAATCCAAAAAAATTATAAAACAGGCAATGTTGAATATGAAACAACAACAAATGATTATTTTAAAATAAAAGATTCATATGTTCTTTCTAATTTTTTGTTATCTACAAGTTTGCAAAATAAATACAAATTAATTTCAGTAAATTTTTATGATCCAAACTCTATTGAAGACCAAAAAAGAATTCAATTAAATCCTACGTCTTGGTTACCAACTTCTTCGCCTGAGGAATATTTAAAACAGTGGGAAGTTCAAGAAAAAGATTTTCGTACATCAACAATTTTATATCCTCAGTATTCTTTTATGAATATAGATTATGTTATTACAAACTTTGATACACAATTAACTAAACTTGACAAGATGAAATACATATTTTATGAATGTAAATTAGGAGAACACAATGATCCACAATTTGGTTTTCAAATATCAATTTCATTAGTTCCAGGATATATTTTTACAAAAAGCACAAGTCCTTTTGTTGACTTTGTTACTGGAGATGATTACACTGAGCATATTTTTAATTATTCAACAGTAGAAATATAAAAAATAATTTTTTATTTTGAATAAGTATAAGATTCACTTTGAGGAACAATATCTCTTTGCTGTTCGTTTCAATTTATTTCTATATCAGGTGTTGAAACACCTTCGATAGGCCTATCATTTTTGGTAAAAAAACGAATATTTACAGTTTGTGACACTAAATCCGAAAAAAAAGTCTTTAAAACCCATCTATTTGTTTGTTTATCCATTATTTTTTTAAATCGAAGTGTAGAGCAAATGTTGAAAGATCAGTTGCAATTCAATTGATAGTTATCTAAGTTTAATGATTGAGAGAAATGTTTATCAGAAAAATTTTCAAAATAAAAACTATTTTTTTCACTATCAAAAGGGTAATAACCAGGGATTGGAGACGCAAGTGTAGGTAAAGCTTGAGTTTCAAAATCAAAATTCTTATTGAATATATCTTCTTCATTTATATAATCAAAAGTAAAATTAACTGTAAAGGCATTGAATCTTGGAATGTAAATTCAAGCTAAACTAGAATATTCCCCAAGAGTAGAAATTGGAGTTCCAATAGCAACCCCTACATCTTGTAAATCTTTTAATGTATAAGTTGTTTTGTCTGGCTTAGACTCATTGTATTCATCAATTAACTGTAAAGCCTGATAAGAATATCTGAACAAAACTTGACAATTCGTTGAATTATCAACATTAATTGTTGCTTGACCACGCTCATGTTCTTCCACATCTTGTCGATGAGTTTTTTGACACATTTCACTTCCTACATATACTTGATCAGCATGATATGAATCACACATAGAAAAAGGAACATTAAATTTATAATCAACGTTTTCAAATTCTTTAATCGGACATTGTTCAACAATTATTTTGAAGTTAAAATATGTTAGATCAGTTAAATAGCGAGAGTCTTCTGTTGCTTTAATGCATCCTTGAATATCAGGGTGCTGATAATCGTAAGATTCAGTAGTTGAGAGAGAACCACTTAAATCAACAACATAGTCTATACCAAATTCAACATAAGGACAATATTTTTGTATTTCAAGATTAATTTGTTTTTGGGTTTCTGAATAATCTACAGAATTCAAATCAGAAAGTTTTAACTTTGAAATTAAATCACCATCTAATGTATGATTTGTTTCGCTATATGTGTATACATTAATAACAAATGTTCGGGAAGAGGTAACATCAGCAAGAGAAATTTTTTGTTTGTCAGCTTTTGCATAAAAAGAAATATAAAAAATTCCACTAAATATTTTAGAAGAACAAGTGACTTTTGCATCCACTTCTACTGTTGATGAATAATCAAATTTTTGCTTTGCAATATCTATATCAAAGGATTCATGCTCAAAAAAAGAATGAGGACAATTATTAGAGATGTTATTATTGTATAAACTATTTAGGATTCATTTTAAAAGAAGACTAGACCTAGAAAGAGAATCAATTTCTAAAGTAGAACAATTTTCAGGGTTTAGCGCACTAAATGTGTATGTTGTGGTAAAATCAGTAAATTGCTGTCCATTAACATCTATCTTGTAATCACTCGTTATATGTGGTAAAAAATATAATGAGACTATATTTCTATTAGAAAGATATAAAGAATTAACAGAAGATGTTATAGATATCTTTATTTCAAAAGACTTTGAAAAATCAAGAAATTCTGGATAAGTAGAAAAATTTGTTATATTTAAAGAATAATCAAAATAAGCCAGAGATTGTGAATCATCTCTAATTAAACTAATATCAATATCATCAATAAAATCATTTAGTCATCAAACCAACTGGTTTATTGCATCGTTGTTATCATTTAACATGTTTGAAATAAGAGATTTAGGTACGTTTTTTATATCAGTTCCAACAGGAAGATTAAAGTAGAAAAAGTCAGTTTGTTTAGAAACGAATGTTGATAAGTCCTTTCGTTTACTTGACGAATACAAAGAAAAAATTTCTATGTCGCTATTTTCATCAGTGAAAAACATATCACCATTATATACAGAGTTACCAATAGGAGTTGTAATTTCGATTCTAAAAGGTCATGGTTGAGTTAAATCATAATAAGACAAGTCTTGTGCAAAGGCGCTACCAATTAATTTACCATTGTGAAAAATGACTTTTAGATAATCATTTTTCAATACAAATTCTTCATTCTCAAAAACATCAGATAAACAAAAATGTTCATTTATTTTGGCAGAAAATTTATTAATAATTAATTTTGAAAAATAATCATTAATAAATCCAGCAGAGACTCTACTAGGATTAACTGATGGAATACTACGGGAAAAGACGGTCTCCTCAAAATTTGTTGATAAATCTTTAATAATTTGGTTAAAATCGTTTTGTAAATCATTTATTGAAAAAATTGCTTTTATGAATTTTACTTGAAAGGTGAATTCAACAGATTGTTCTGTGTAAGAAAAAACAGAATTTTCACCATAATCATTTGTGTTTAATTTATAAAAAATTTTTGCTTGATATAAATCATCATTTAAAAAATTAAGAGTGCTTAAAGATATTTCTTTTGATTCATCCAAAGAAATGTCACAAAGTCTAACACAACCATAAGATGATTTTAAAAAACCAAAAATTGTTCTAGATATATAAGGATCTGAAGAGACATAATCAGTTAATGAATCTTTTTTTTCAGACAAAGTTGGATTATTATCAGAATGTTTTAAAGGTACATTAAAATCTTTATAATTAGAAAAATTTTGGGAATCAAAGTGTAATAATTTTTTAATGCCACAAACATTAATTTTAAAAGAAAAATTACCCACATAATTATGACAATTTGATGAAACATAAATATTACAAGAAACAAAATTTTGTCTTAAATCATCAAAACTATAGTTTATATATTCCTCTTTTGATTCATCACCATCTTTAATTTTTGCATCATTAGTTATTTTTACAAAATCTAGACAAAAATTGGGGTCATATTTTTTGATGTTGTCTTTAACAATTTGTAAAACATAATTATCAGAATTAATTTGAAGTAATTCGTTTGTTGTGACTTTCAACGGATCATTGCATTCAAATACAGCATAATTAACTCTTGAAATAGTATCAGACTCAGAAATGGAAATCTGATTAAGATTAAAAATTTTTTTACTAAAACAAGATGATATAGATAAAGAAAAAACAAACAAAAAGAATAGAGATATAAGTTTTAAAAAATTAATAAATATTACATTTCTTTTCATATCAATATTATCATATAATATTATATGATAAAAATGTTTAAAAAAATAACTAGTACATTTTCCTTTGTTTCATTTTTATTTTCATTGTTTTCTTTTTCTGTTAATAACAGAATAAGCAATGAATGTTTTACTATTAATTGCTCTGATGTTTGTTCAAATGTCATATCTGATGCATTGGTTCATTTTGAAATAATTTCTGATGATGAAGTAAAAATTAATTATTGTGAACGAGGTCTCAAAGCGACAAGTCCTAAATTTGTAGACTTTGTAGAGTACAATTTAAAATCTTATAAAATTTCAGAAATTAATGATAATGCGTTTAACAATTACGATAATCCAAATAGTTTTAATATTGACGGAGAGCTTACTGTTCCAAAATATCTTAAAAGAATTGGCAAAAGGGCATTTGCAAATTGCGGGTTCAATAATTTAAGACTTGATCAATGTGAAAAACTAGAGATTATTGATTCAGGTGCATTTTATAGGTGTTTAAATTTAACCAATTCTGATAATCAACCATTAGTTTTTCCAAGTACTCTAATTAAAATCGATGGAGACAAGGAAGATGGTGCTTTCGAGGATTGCACATCATTATCTTCTATTGATTTTTCTAATTCTTTATCATTACAAGAGATTGGCGATTATGCTTTTTCTGGATGCTCAAAAATTAATTCGAATTTACATTTTCAACAATCATTAACTTCAATTGGTAATTTTTCATTTGCTTTCTGCAGTAATCTATCATGTGTAGATTTTCATTCTTCATCATCTTTAAAAACTATAAATTCATATGCTTTTTTTCAAGACCACAATCTAGAAATTGAAAATTTTGTTAATGCTGCATCCTTAAATTTTTTAGGAGATAATGCATTTTCTTGTTGTGATAGTATTGATACATTTTTAGAATTTCCAAGTTCAATAAATTACATCGGTCATAATTGCTTTTATGAGTCTACTATTTTGGAAACTTTGAAATTAAATTGGGATCCAGATAGAGACCTAGATTCAGTAAAAATGTATTCTGATTCCCTTCCACTAATGTCTGCATCAGGTAAAATCCAAATCACTAAGGATAAAAAGAAATATTTAGATTTTTTTAGCAAATTTGGGTATTCATTCGATTGAGATCAATTATTTATTACTTCTTTCATAACTAAATTATCTGAATTAGTAGAGGGAAAAATCGAGGGAGTTGATCCAGATGTTAATTGTTCTGTATATGGTACAAATGATGAAATATCAATTGATTCTATTGAAACTTTATCAAATTTTAAAATCACAAATATGTCTTTTAAGGATTTTTATTTTTATGAAGGTTCCCAAGTAGAAAAATACAAGATATGTAAAATTTCTCCATATTGTTTTAACGGGAATAAATCAGTTTTTGGATCTTTAAAATTTAATAAATATATTGAAGAAATAGGTTCACATTGCTTCCAAGGATGTGAAAATATAAATACTCTTGATTTTTCTGAAAATACTTCACTTAAAATGATTGATTCTTTTTCATTCGCAGATTGCAAAAATTTGTCAAATACTTTATCAATTCCAAAATCAACTCGAACATTTGGCATAAGTTGTTTTAGAGATGCTGGTAGTTTTGAAAGTCTCATTTTTAATTGAAATGTTGAAGATCTTGAAGGTGTTTCTGTAGAAAATGAAGATTCATTGCCAAGTTTAATTGATAATATTCACCAAAGAATATATGCTAAAATTGGCACACCAAATTTAATATTAAAAATGTTACAAACTCATGATATAGAAAAATATTCATTGAATCAATTTGCTACACATCAGGTTATAAATTTAAGTTTAAGCCTTGTTTCACAATATGAAAATATGACAAATCAAGATAACATTGTTGCCTGTACTTTTGATGATTTTTTTGGAGAAGTAAGTATTGATAATTTGTTAATAAATTCTTTAATAAAAAACATTAAATTTAATGATTTTTTTTATTACAACAATAATAAATACAAAATAATAAAAATTGGTGAGAAATGTTTTGCTGATAAAACATTAAAAGGAGATGTTTATATACCAAACACTATTTCATCAATTGGAGCAGAAGCTTTTTTTGACACTGATATTGAATCGGTTTCGATTGAAGAAAATTCAGTTTTATATTCTATTGGTGACTCTGCGTTTAAAAATTGTTTTTATTTACGATCTTTTCAATTCAAAAACACAAAATTATTAAATTCAATTGGTGATTTTGCTTTTGAATCATGTCAAAATTTAGATAGCGAAATTTATATTCCTGGTTCTACAGTACAATTTGGCAGAGATATTTTTTTAAACTCAAGAAAAATGAACATTATTTCTTTTAACTGAAGCAGTGACTATTTAAATAACAAAATAATTACTTTTACAAATATTAATTCGTTACCAAACGTCTATTATTCAGACACAATGACTCCAAAAATTTTAGTTCCTTTATCATTAAAAAAAGAATATCAAAATTTTTTTAAAAAAACAATTTTTTCAAGCAAGTATTATCTGAATTGGATTGATGATGGTTCAGTTCCGATTCCGGTTCCTGATGACCAAAATTCATCAAATAAAATGTTATTTTTTATAGTTTCTTGTTTATCAATATTTTTATCAATAATTTTTATTATTTGTATACTTATTTATATAATGCGGATATGCAAAAAAACAAAAAAATGTTAAATAATCTTTTTAAGAAAAAATTATTTTCTATAGTAGCTTCATTCTTTCCTTTGTTAACTTCTTTTTTTCATTTTACTATACCGTCAAATGAAGTTTTTTCTGATGTAGTAAGTATTGGGGTTCTGGCAAATCAAGATAACGCCTCAACGGATGAAGAATTTCGAAAAATTAACCTTGATTGTTTTTTTGATGTAGAAAAAAGTCAAGTGACAATAAATGACATTAGCAAGACAGGAACACCAACAGAATGATCACAAGTTCTAAACTTAACTTTTAAAAGTAGTTTTGATTACAAAGGTGTTTCATACAAAAACATTATTATTGGAAACGCTGTGTTTTCTTCATCATCTTATTGATCAAAACAAATAAATCAAAATTTTTCAGGAACTATTAATTTTACTAATTCTGTTGTTGAAATACAAGATCGTTGTTTTGAAGGATTAGATGTTGATTTTGATTTTACAAATGCAACTAATCTATCTAAAATCGGTAAAGAAGCTTTTAAAAATTGTAATAATTTAGAAAAACTTAATCTTTCAAGTGTCTCTTCTACTAGTTTAGTAATTGATGATAACTCTTTTTCAGAAACTGGCGTTAAATCAATTGTTTTTCCTAAAAGCAACAACACAGTTAAATCCGTTACAATCGGTAAAGAAGCATTTTCTCAGTGTAAAGAACTTCAGGAGCAAATAGTTTTTACAAATTCCATTACAACAATTGATGAAGAAGCATTTAAAGGTGATTTAATTAAAAAAATTGATTTTGAATGAAATCAGTCTGATTTGGACTTAATCAGTGTATTTTCAACATCTTTCCCGACCCTTGATATAGTATCTTCATTGTGTTCAATATCTGTCCCTTATGGGATGAAATATGCATACGAAAAATATTTTAAACTAAAAAATATTGTTATTTGCCCTACACCTCACACAATCGATGAATATATAACAGGTCCTGATTTTGTCCTTAATGCAACAGATCTTATTGATTTTTCTATTAATGATTCTATAAATCCGAATGATTTAACATTTCCTGTTGAAGTATCAATTTTAGATAGAACCGCTAACCCAAAACAATTATCGATTGATTCTGTTATCAGAAAAATTGAAGCAACTAATATAACATTTCATGACAAAATATCGATAAATGGAGAGGAGTTTGAAGTCGCTCAAATTGGTGACAATGCATTTGAAGATTTTATAAATATTACTGGCACAATTCATTTTCCTAGTACATTACAAAGAATTGGTAAGCAAGCTTTTGCGGCAATCAATCCAGAAAAACCAATGAGAATTTCTAAACTAGATTTTTCTAAATGTAACTTACTTGAAGAAATTTCTGATTCTGCTTTTAAAAATTGCATTTTTTTATCAGACACTATATATATACCAAAAACATTAGTAAAATTTGGTGAAAATGCATTTCAAAACACTGGTGCCTTTTCCTACATTGACTTTGCTTATGATGATGTAAATTCTTTTAAAAATATCCAGATTTCTAATGTTGATGCAATCCCTAACTTAATAGCTGATGGAAAGATTGAAATTGTGATTTCATCATACGAAAACTACTTAGATTTTTTCAAAGAAAAATGTTTCAATAAATACTCTAGCGATGATATAGACATATATGAAACTTCTCAATTTTTTTTAAATGATGTTGCTACTTTTATTAATGCTCCTACCTCTATAGGCATTACATGTATTTTAGACTATTATCATAAGACTGCTTCAATTAAAAAAATATCTGATGATTTATCAATAGCAAAAAATGTAAATTTTTTAAATAGTTTTGTTTATCAAAAAACCGAATTTACAATAATATCAATATTAGATGAGGCATTCTTGAATTGCAGTAATATAACCGGAGATCTTGTTATTTCAAAATCTATACGTTTAATTGGTGTATCAGCATTTAAATCTTCAGGCATATCTTCAATATCTTTTGAAGAAAATTCATCATTAACTCAAATTTCTAAAAACTCTTTCGTAGATTGCAAAAACCTTATAAACATAGATTTTTCAAATTGTCCTAATATTTCAATAATTGGTGATGAAGCTTTTGTTGGTTGTTCACAACTTGAAGGGGAAATGGTTTTTCCAAAATCAATTTATAGCATAGGTAAAAACATTTTTGATGATAACACTTTCTTTTCAAAAATAGACTTTAATTGAGATTCTTCCAATTTACAAAATTTAGAATTTATAGATCAATCTTCTTTTCCTAACATTGTTTTTGAAGGGAATATATATATTCCACCTATGTTAACGGAAATTTATAGAAATTTTTTTAAAGATAACTTTATCCTAAAATATGATTCTTCAAACATTATTTCTAATGACTTAAATTTAAGTTCAACTATTATTTTTACTAACAAAAAAATTAATGATGTCATTGTAAAGTGTTCCATATCCAATTATTCCGAAATTTTGATAAATGATGTTGATGACGATTTTATGTCAACAGATTTACAAATTAAACCATTCGTTCAGTCAGATGATAGAACATATACAGTTTCAGAAATTAACGATTATGCATTTACCGGGTGTAGCAAAATTTTTGGAATGATAACTTTTCCATCATCAATAAAGAAAATAGGAAATTCTTCATTTCAAAGTCGTGACTTGAAACCGATGAACATATCCGGAATAGATTTTTCAAATGCAACTTCATTAATTTCTTTAGGATCAAGTTGTTTTAAAAATGTTAAAAATCTATCTGGAAACATTTTTTTTCCTAAAAGTCTTATAAGATTTGGATCAGATTGTTTTCTAGACTCTGGTTATGTTAATTCAATTACATTCAATTGAACGCCGGATCAACTATCAGGCAATGATATAGTTGTTTCTAATGAAAATTCATTACCAAATGTTAATTTAAATGGTAAATTAATTGTTCCGTTTGGAACCATACAAGACTATCGTTCATTTTTTGCTAAAAATAATATACATAAATATGATAATGTTGAAATAATAGATCAATATACAAAACAATCGAACAAAACAATATTTACTATAATGATTTGTTCGCTTTCTCTTTTAGGTACATCAATAATTTGTTTTGTTATTTTTTACTCTATTTGAAGAATCAAAAGAAAAAATTAAAATAAATAATTTGTTAATATAATTCTAATGAATTAGAATCAAAATCTATGTTAGTTAATTTAAATTATGACTAGAAAAACATTAAGGATAATTTCAGGAATTTCATTAGGAATTCTTATTCCTGCATCTTTCTCAACAATCACATCATGTTCATCAAAAAATAATGGTAATGTTTTAAATTACAATTATTCATGAGAAGATGTAAATGGTTTAGAAAACCAAATGATTAATGAAGTTGAAAGAAAGGCAAAGAATAATT
>CAJTRF010000013.1 GCA_910578525.1 uncultured Mycoplasmatales bacterium
ACAAAAAGAATATATTGATAAATTAATTAAAGAAAAAGTGTCAAAAGAAAATTTCGTCTTCTATATAAATGATTAAATATATTTATAATATTTAATACAAATGCAAAATCCTAATAAGTTTGATCATAAAAAAGTAATTGAAGGTATTTACGATTTTTGAAAGAAAAATAATTTTTTTGAAGACCATAATTCTTCAAAAAAACCCTTTTCAATTATTTTACCACCACCAAACGTTACTGGGCACTTACATTTAGGGCACGCATGAGATGGTTATTTACAGGATACTATTATTAGATATAAAAAACTTAAAGGGTTTGATACTATTTGAATTCCCGGAACTGATCATGCAGGTATTGCTACTCAAACTAAATATGAAAAGTTACTTAATTCTAAAGGAATTAAAAAAGAAAATTTAAGTGAACAAGATTTTGTAAACCAAATTTTTAAATGATCAAAAGAACAAGCTCAATACATTAGAAATCAATGAGCAACAATGGGTTTTGCTCTTTCTTATCAAAATGAAATTTTTACTTTAGATGATTTCATTAAAAAACTTGTTAGAAAGACATTTGTTAACTTATATAAAAACGGTTTAATTTATCAAGATTACAAATTAGTTAATTGAGATGTTAAACTACAAACAGCTATTTCTGATATAGAAACAATTTATAAACCAACCCATTCTAAATTATATTATTTCAAGTATTGTTTAGCAACAGATCAATCAAAATATTTACCAATTGCTACAACAAGACCAGAAACAATGTTTGTTGATACTCATATTTTTGTTAATCCAAAAGACAAAAGATATTTATCTTTTATTGGAAAAGAAGTAATAAATCCTATTAATAATCAAAAACTTAAAGTATTAACTGATTCATATATTGATATTAAATTTGGTACAGGTGCAATGAAGTGCACACCAGCACATGATTTAAATGATTATGAACTAGCTAAGAAACACAATATTAAGGATTATCATTCAGTAATTGATAATGATGGTAAATTAAACGCATATGCGCAATCTGTTACAAAATCATTTAAATCATTAGATAGATTAGAAGCTCGTGAAAGCATTGTTAAAGAAATGGCTGATCGAGGCATGCTAATTAAAGTAGAAGAATACGATAATGAAGTAGGATATTCCGAAAGAACAGGAGAAGTTGTTGAACAATTATTATCTAAACAATGATTTGTTAAGATGAAACCAATTGTTAAACAATTGGCTGCCATTCAAAAGAAATCTAGAATTAAATATTCTTTTATTCCACCAAGATATAAGGCAACATTAAATCGATGGTTAACAAACATTAATGATTGATGTATTAGTCGTCAATTAGTTTGAGGGCATCAATTGCCTGTTTGGTATAAAAAGAATTCTAATAAGATTTATGTTGGTGAACAACAACCAAAAGATATAGAAAATTATGTTCAAGAAAAAGGTGTATTAGATACATGATTTTCTTCTGCATTATGACCAATTGCTTGTACATTTGAGAATAATATAGAACTTAAAAAGTTCTATCCTATTTCTATTTTGGTAACTGGATATGATATTTTATTTTTCTGAGTTGCTAGAATGTTGTTTCAATGTTCGTATTTAACAAATACCATTCCTATTAACAAAGTTTTATTACATGGATTAATTAGAGATTCACAAAACAGAAAAATGTCTAAATCACTAAACAACGGTATTGATCCAATGGATGTAATTGAAAAATATGGTCCAGATGCATTAAGGATGTTCTTAACATCTACCGTAAGTCTTGGTGAAGATTTAAGATATGATGAAGAAAAAATTAATTATTATGATAATTTCTTTAA
This sequence comes from uncultured Mycoplasmatales bacterium, assembly GCA_910578525.1. Taxonomy (GTDB): domain Bacteria; phylum Bacillota_I; class Bacilli_A; order Mycoplasmatales; family Mycoplasmoidaceae; genus Malacoplasma_A. Next base: position 1,825 of record CAJTRF010000013.1, read on the forward strand.
CAAAATTTGAAATGCAAAAAACTTTATTAGTTTTAACAAAACTGATGAAATTGAAAAACCTGTTAAATTTAATTTAATTAATTCTTGAATTCTTTCACAATTTAACAATTATTTAGAAAAGATTTCTAAGAACATGGATAAATACAATTTTGTTGTGGCTAACAAATATTTAGTTGAATTTATTTGAGATATATTCTGCAATCAATATATTGAATTCTCAAAACCATTGTTCAATGATGATAAATACAAAGATGAAACCATTTGAACAATTAATTATATTTTCAAAAATATTTTAATAATTTTGCACCCACATGCTCCGTTCTTGACTGAGAATATTTATCAAAATATTTATAAAGACAAAGAATCTATTCTTTATGAGAGTTGACCAACTAAATTAAAAACAACATTAAAAAAGAATGAGATTGATATTTTTATTCAAATTTTTAACTTGGTTAAAGAATTAAGAATTAAACACTCCATTTCTAAGTCAAACATTATTGAATTAAATGTTTTAACTACCAAAAGATTAAACTTAAATTTAATTTCTGAATTCTTAAATAAATTTAATATTAAGATTAATTCAATATCAAAGGCGAGAAAGAATCTTGATTGAGATTTAATTACTGTTGGTGATATTGCAGTTGAATTCAAAAATGTTTTTGTAAATAAAGAGAAACTATTAACTGATTTAAAACGTAAATTAGAATCATTAGAATTAGAACTTGATAGATCAAAAAAAATTCTTTCTAACAAAAACTTTTTAGCCAAAGCACCTAAAGAAAAGATTCAAATTGAACAAGAAAAATATGAGTCTTATAAAACTCAATTCGAACAAGTTAAAGCAGAGTTTAATAAGCTTAAATAAAAAATACTAGGTTTCCCTAGTACTTTATTAATTTAAATGGCGCGCTCGAAGAGATTCGAACTCCCGACAACAGGCTTAGAAGGCATGTGCTCTATCCAACTGAGCTACGAGCGCACATTAGAATAAGTTTATTATATTATAAAGGGTGTTATTCTTATCACATATAGAATATATAATTATTTAGTAATGAGAGTAATTGGTTTAGATTTAGGAACTAAAACATTAGGTATAGCAATTACAGATTCTTTAAAAATAATTGCTACAGGATTAGAAAATTTTGAGTATCCAAATCGAGATCTCAATATTTGTGTTAATAAGATTAAACAAATATTTGAAAAATATTCTAATGATATTGACACTATAGTCTTAGGCAAACCTAAACGTTCTAATGGTAAACCGTCTGAAATGACTTTGTTAAGCGATGAGTTTAAAAAAATCTTAGAACAAAATTTTAAGAATGTTAAAATTGTTCAATGAAACGAAGCTTATTCTACTATTAATACAACTGAAATGTTAAAGTATCAAGCAGGGTTAAAAGCTAGCAAGATTAAAAAAATTAAAGATAAAATGTCAGCTGTATATATTTTGCAAGACTATTTAGATAATGGATTTTAATGAGTTAAAAACTTTCTGTATAAAGAATAACATTCCTATTATTAGGGATGAAACTTTTAAATTTATTAAAAATAAAATACTTGAAAATAATTATTCATCTATTTTAGAAATCGGCACTGCATATGGTTATTCTTCATTACTATTTTCAAAAATAGATTGTGTTAAAAAAATAATAACAATAGAAAAAAATGAATCTAATTATGCAATTGCAAAGCAAATTGAAAATGATAAAATTACTTTTTTATTAGCAGATGCATTTACATTTGAATGTAAAGAAAAGTTTGATCTAATTTTTTTAGACGCATGTAAATCTAATCAAGAAATATTGGTTAATAAATATTTAAATAATTTAAACGAGAAAGGATTAATGGTTATTGATAATATTTTTCTAAAAAAATTTGCTAATCAACAAAATCTTGATCGTCAAAAAACTAGATTGATTCAAAAGGTACATCAATTTCATAACTGGTTATTGCAACAAAAAAAATTTAATGTCCAAATCATAGATTTGGACGATGGCATTGCGTTAATTACTAAAAATTAACATATTTGTTTCTTTTTAGTAATTCTTCAAGAGTAACATTTGTTTCGTTATGTCCAGTTAACACTCTTAGAGATTTATCAAATTTTTTTATTTGTTGAATACTTTGCAGTAATTGTCTTGGGTTTCCTGTAGGTAAATCCATTCTTCCAACACTATCTATAAAAATTGTGTCTCCTGTAAAAACATATTTTTCTCAAAAAATGCAAATCCCACCAATTGTATGTCCTGGTGTATAAACTATATCAAGCTTTATTTTTCCTAATTCAAGAGTTTTTCCACTAAAAAATTTAATATTAGAAGGAAGAACAAAATTTTCAACATTAAATAAATCATTTAGATTATGTTGAAGAATCACATCTTTTTCTTTTTCATAAACATATAAAGAAGTATTGTATTTTTCTAATAAAAAATTAGCCGTAGCAAAATGGTCATAATGACCATGAGTTAAAAGAACACCTAATAACTTTAAGTTATTTTTAGTAATATATTCATTGATTTCATCTGCTGCAAATGACGGATCAACAACTACACATTCATTATCATTGATAATGAGATAAGAGTTGTTTTGCATTTCTTTACTAGTAAAAATTGCAATTTCTTTTCTCATAAAAATTAATCAACTTTTATTTCTCTTTTTTTGTGAGGAGTTTTAGTTGCAACTGTAATACCATATGCACCTTTTCTAGTGTGAGCTAATACAATAGTTGGCACTCATCTAATAAGAATTTTTTCTTTAGGATAATTAAACGCTTTAGAAACAGAATCTAGAATGAAATCTTTTTTAGTATCTTCATAACCTGAATAATAAATACCTAAGTGTTCAATATCATCGCTAGATAATTTTTTGTCATAATCTTTATCGATGTTATCAATTATTTTGCCAACAGCGTCTTGATAGTTCTTAGACATACCTGCTCTTTGATTTTTAGTATCAAGTAAAATAATTGGTTTTAATTTAAGCATTTTAATAATCTTAACAATACCAGATGTTACTCTACCGCCTCTTAGTAAATCACTGATATCTTCACATGAGAAGTATGTATCGGTATTTAAATAATAGTCTTCACATTCTTTAACTATTTCTTTTGGTTCTTTTTTGGTTTTAATTAAATCAATAAGTTTGTACAAAACAAACTCATTTGCTAAAGCAGCGCTTGTTGATTTGATAACAAAGAATTTTCCCGGATGATCTTCTTCGATCATTCTAGCTTGGTTTCATTGACTAGACAAACCGTGAGAAATAGGAACGAAATAAACAACATCATATTCATCTAGAGCATCTTCAATAGTAGTCATTAAAACTCCTAATGGAGTTGCGCTTGTTCTGAATTTGTTACCGTTTGCAATTTCTTTAAATAAAATATTTGGATTCATGTTTGTTCCATCATCTGAATAAACTTGGTTATTCATATCAGATAAAGATAAAGGAATAACACTCACATTATTCTTTTTTAAAAATTCTTTATCAAATGTAGATGACGAATCTATGAAAATTTTAATTTTTTTATTCATTTTTATTAACCTATGTTTTAATTATATATAATAGTAAAGATAACATTATTATGATTAATAAAGTAATTATTGAAGGTGATGTTGTAAGAAGCACATGAGACAAAACTGCTAAAAACAGTTTCTTTATTACATTGAAACAAGAAAGAAAATTTGGTCAATTTTCATGAAGCAGTTATTTTTCATGCTATTGCAACAATCCTTTAGCTACTCAATTAGCTAAATTAGTTGAAGAAAATAAAGACCTTCATATTACGGTTGAAGGCAGACTTCGTACGTACCATTCAAAAAAAACTAATGAATGAAAAACTACCATCTTAATTGAAAAGATTCTTGACAACTCTTCAGATAAACTATCTGAAACAAAATAATTTTACTTATGGAAAATATTAATAGCGCCAAGATATCGGGAGTCATTTCTGATATTAGGCATAGTCAAAACAACACATACTTTGTTTCTTTAAAACAACAAGTGTTATATAACAATGAATTACGCCCCATCACATTTGAGGTAGCAATTTTTCCTGAACACCAAGAAATAATTGATAAATTACAAATGAATGCCACGGTTATTTTCGAAGGTACCATAACGGTGTTTAAACTTCGAAAATATGGTATTTATAAACAAGTTATCAATGCTTCTAAAATTGAAATAATCAAATAAAATAAGGAAAGGTACAACAATGGAAATTAATAAAAATTTAAATAAACTAGCAAGCTTACTATTAGCTAAATCTATTAAAGATTTATATCCTAATGCAATATTAGGAGATTTCAAAATCAATGAAGATGGTTTTGCATATGGAATAAACTTTAATGGAGAAGCATTTGGTGCTAGTCAATTCAATAAAGTAAAAAAACAAATGCAAAAAAATATTGATCGCGCTTATAAGATTGAATATGAATCAATTACTAAAGAAGCAGCAAAACAAATGTTTGCTGGAAACAAATATAAACTTGAATTAATTGATGATACAAATGGCAACATTAATATTTGTAAATTTGCTAATGATTTTGTTGATATTTGCGAAAATTTATCTATTGATAAGTTATCAATAATTAAAGCAATTGAACTAAATAATGTTTCAGGTTATTACTGAAAAGGTTCTTCAAATAATGACCAATTAATTATGGTTCACGGAATGGCTTTTGATTCTCAATCATCATTAGAACAATTTAAAAAAGAATTACAAGACCGTTCTGAAAGAGACCACAGAAAAATTGGTAAAGATCTTGAATTGTTCACATTTGATGAGATTGTAGGACAAGGTCTACCAATTTGATTACCAAATGGCCAATCAATTAAATCTGAAGTTGAAAATTATATTCTTAACTTGTTAAGACGATATGGCTTTCAAATTGTTTCTACACCTGTATTAGGTTCAAAGAAACTATATGAAACTTCAGGACATTGATTTCACTATCGTGAAAACATGTTTACTCCAGTTGAAGTAGACAATGAAACTTTAGTACTGCGTCCTATGACATGTCCTCATCATTTAACATGTTACAAATATAGACCACGTTCATATCGTGAGTTACCTTTTAGAATTGGTGAATTTGCAGTTCTTCATAGATATGAGGCTTCAGGCGGTTTGATTGGTCTTGAAAGAGTAAGACAACTTCAATTAGTAGACACTCACATATTGTGTACTCCATCACAAATGAAGTCAGAAATTAAAAACTGCTACAAAATTATTAAAGAAGTTTACAAAACTTTTGGTTTAACTGTTCATAGTGTAGATTTATCATTACACGATCCGAAAAATACTGAAAAGTTTTTTGATAATCCAAAAATGTGGGCACACGCTGAAAGACAATTAAGAGGTGTATTAAAGTCAATGAAGATCCCTTATAAAGAAATGGTTGGTGAAGCAGCGTTTTATGGACCAAAAATTGACTTCCAATTTAAAACTGTATTAGGAAAAATTATTACAGTTTCAACAATTCAATTAGACTTTTTATTACCAGAAAGATTTAAACTTGAATACAAAGATTCTGATGGACAAGTTAAAACTCCAATAATGATTCACTTAGGAAGTCTTGGTACTCTTGAAAGATTTGTTTCGGTATTACTTGAACAAACTAAGGGTATATTACCTTTATGATTATCTCCAATTCAAGTTGAGGAAATTTTGGTTGATAATGAAAAGTATGCAAAATATGCTGAAAGAGTTGCTAATTTATTAAGAAAAAATGGTATTAGAGTTCATATTGATAATTCAGATGAAAGATTATCAAAGAAAATCTTTAATGCTCAAACTCATAAAACTCCATACCAAATTGTTATCGGTGATAATGAAGTTGCAAATAAAACAATTTCTTTTAGAGAATATGGTAAAACTGAATCCACAACTATTAAACCAAGTCAATTTGTTACACTTCTTAAGAAAAGAATTAAAGCTAAAAAATAATGAGTAAAATTAATAACTTTTTTACAAAAATATATGTATTTGATATAAACCCCGGAAATGATGATGTCACAAAAGATGTCATAATGGGTAGATTATCTAAAATAATTAAAGTTATTGAACAAAACCAATTTGTTGTTTTAGTTTCTCATAGTAGTTTGAAAGTGCTTAGAAAAATTGTTAAAGATGCTAAATTAAAACATTGTTACATTATCTCTGATAATGGAGCTAGAATTTATAATGCTAGTTCAGGTAAAATTTTATGAGAAAAACCGATTGATGAAACTGCTGCATTAAGCGTTTCTCGTATTGCTGCTACTAATGATCTTTTGCAATTAGCTTCTTATAAGAATAATGAATTAGTATATTCTTTTGATCAATTAAGTGCTCATTCATTTGCAAAAATGCATTACATTAATTTAATCACAACAAATAATTTCTCAAATTACAAAGATCAAATTATTAAAAATAGAATTTATAGTTTCTTGTGCTTTCAACACAATGCTTATGATTTTGAAAACATTTATTCTAATTTTTTAACTTTACAAGATGATTTAAATGTTAAATTACTTAAAATTTCAGAATCATCTTTCCAAGTGTTCCATAAAGATGTTTGTAAATATAAATCTCTTATTAAAATTATGAAGTTAAAAAATATTACTGACTTCAAAAACGTTTATTACTATGGACTAAATAGTATTGACTTTGAATGTTATAACACTTTTAAAAATCATTTGATCTCAATATATGCATACTATGAAGCAAAGATGGTATCTAAAAATATATACACAGTTCCATACAACTCTATCTTAGATAGCTTATTACTAACTTTCAAGAAAAGCAATATAAATAAATTAAAGAGAAAAAATTCATTTAAAACTCCTGACACGCTTATTGATAATGTTGATGAAAAAATATTTAATACAGAAGAAATATCTATAGATCTTCAATAGGTCTTTTTCTTTTTATAATTTATGTATGAAACATAAATTACATATTGTTTTATTTGAACCTGAGATTCCAGAAAATACAGGCAACATTGCTAGAACGTGTGTTGGGTTTGATGCTGCTTTACATTTAATTAGACCTTATGGTTTCTTTCTAGATAACAAAAAATTTAAGAGAAGTGGTGTAGATTATTGAAATCACTTAGAATTGATTGAACATGATTGTTTTGATGATTTCATTAATTCAATTAATAAAGATTCTGATCTATTTTTTATTACTAGATATGGTAAAAAACTTACTAGTCAAATAAAATTCAATTTTGACAATGATACATATATTGTATTTGGTAAAGAATCTACAGGAATTGGTAGAGATATTTTAAAAAAATATTCAAATCATACTTATAGGATTCCTATAAGTATCAACGTAAGAAGTCTTAACTTATCAAATTGTGCTGCAATGTTAAGTTATGAATATGTAAAGTCTAACGATTTTAAAGGTTTAGAAAAAGCTGAGCCTTTTAAGAAAGGGATTTTATAATGGAAAATTTTGATGCAATTATCATTGGTGGTGGGCCATCTGGAATGTTTGCTGGTATTTATGGATATCAAAAGAAACTGAATTTATTATTAATTGAAAAACAAGGATTTTTAGGTGGAACGCCTTTAACATATCCGGATAAACCGGTTTATGATTTTCCTTGTTTCAGTGAGATTAAAGCAAAAGATTTAATCAATAGATTAATTGATCAAATTACATTTAACACTAAAACAAAAATATTAACAAACACAACAATTGCTTCTTATTCTTATAAGAACAATGTGTTTGAAATCGTTCTTTCTAATAATGAAACAATTACTGCTAGCAACATCATTATTGCCTCTGGCAATATGATAAATATATTTAAAAACTTAGAGATTAATTCCAATAATAGAATTAATGTTAAAATTAATCAAGAAACAAATTTAAGTCATATTTATGCTATTGGCAATGTTTGTTATTATCAAGACAAACCAAGTAGTATGTCAACGGCTATTGGGGAAGCAACTGTTGCAATACGTAGTATTGTGAATCAAAAGAAATAATGAAACAAAAGGTATTAGTAATTTTGGGACCAACCTCAACTGGAAAGACAACTTTAGCTATTAGATTAGCTAAAGAATTTAATGGCGAAATTATTAATGCTGATGCATTTCAAGTTTACAAAGAATTAAATATTGGAGTTAATAAACCAACATTAAATGAACAAAAACAAATTAAATTCCATTTACTAAATGAAGTATCTATAAAAGATAAATGAGATATTAAAGAGTTTCAAGATAAAGCTTATAAATGTATTGAAATGATTATTTCTAATAATCATTTACCTATCATTTGTGGTGGTTCATCAATGTATGTAGATACATTGATTAAAAATTATGATTTATCTAAGTCGCCTCAAAGAACAAATACTTATGATCATCTAGATGCTAAACGGCTATATACAATGCTATCTAAATATGATAAAGATTTAGCAGATAAAAATGTTGGTAATCATAAACGGCTTGCACGTGCCTTAGAAATAGCTACTAACAGTGAATATGAATCTCATTTAGTAAAACAACCAATGTATGATTTTAAAATCATATTGACTTCCATTGAAGATAGAAAAGTTTTATATGATAAGATAAATTCTAAAGTAGACCAAATGATTAAAGAAGGATGAGTTGATGAAGTAAAATCATTAATGAAGATTAATGATTTATCTTCTTTAAACGCTTTTAAAGCAATTGGATATCTTCAGATATACAATTCTATTGTTGATGAATCTAAACTGGATTTAGATTTAATTAAACAAAAATCTAGAAGATATGCCAAAAGACAAATTACTTGAAATAAAAATCATTATTCAGACTATATTTCATTTAATCAAAATAACTACAATGATGTTGTAGATCAGGTTAGAAAATGAATCAAGTAAATCATCTATATATTCATATCCCGTTTTGTAAACACATTTGTTGATATTGTGATTTTAAAAGAAGTTTATCTAATGATAAAACAAAATCACAATATATTGATTTACTAATTAAAGAATTAAATGATAAATATAAAAATCATAAATTTAAGACTATATATGTTGGTGGGGGAACACCAAATTGTCTTAATCATGATTTATATGGATTACTTAATGAATTAAGTAACCATTTACAAGATGATTATGAATTTACTATTGAATGTAATCCGGAGTTTATCACAGATAAACAAATAAAAGATTTTGTCAATTGCAAAGTTAATAGAATTTCATTAGGTGTGCAATCAACAAATGACAACATATTGAAACAAATTGGCAGAAAACACACTATAAAAGATGTAGAAAATGCTATTAATATTATTAAAAATAATATTGTTAATTTTAGTGTTGATTTAATCTATGGATTTAATGAGCAAACTATAGAAGACATTCAAAAAGATTTTGAATTTATAAATAAATACAAAATACCTCATGTTTCATTTTATTCTTTAGAAATTAAAGACAATTCTATATATGGTAAAATGAATTATCATATTAATGAAGTTGATATTGAAGATAAACTTAAGTTTATCGAAAGAAAGTTTTCAGAACTAGGATACATAAGATATGAAGTAAGTAATTGATGTAGAGATCTATCACTTACATCAAAACATAACCTTGCTTATTGAAATTCAGCTGACTGAATAGGGATGGGTTATGGTGCCTTTGGTTTTCAAAATTTAGACTATTACAATGTTTCTGGCAGTAGTTTGAATTGAAATGTTGAACATCACAAATTAACAGAAGAAGAACTTTATCAACAAGTTTTTATTATGGGGCTTAGGACAATTTATGGCCTTGATCTTAATAATGAATTGCACAATAAAGCTTATCAATATTACAAAAACAAATTAGACAAAAAACAAATATCAATTAAAAATAATCATATAGTAGCAAAGAATTTAAATACTATTGATAACATATTGATTGATTTAATATAATTAAAAATGATGAAAAAACTTATATTTAAAACTCTATTAGTTTGTTCAAGCGTTGCAACTATTGCTCCTATATTTACAATAACATCTTGTGTAAGTCAAGAAGATGTTGTAAAAAAAATAATTGATATTGTTGAAAATCCGCAATCAGAATCAGAAACAAATAATGTTAGTCCGGCAGGGTGTATATCTAACTCTATTAATAAATATGTATATGACAATTATTTTTTTAATGATCGTTCAATTTTAAAGAATGAAATTGTTTATGATTGTTTTCATCTAATTAAAAAGAAGGGGCTTAAACTTAATAATGTTAACTATACAAAAGAAGGTGAAAGTTTAATTGATTTATACAAAAATAACATCGTTACATTATCTGCTAGTGTTTCACCTAATAATTCAATTACTGTTCATTCTTTTCCAGAATTAAAAAAAGATTCAATATCTGCTTCTTTTCAAGCTGCTTTGTTTATCGAATATATGAAAGATTACAAAGTAAATGATTCAAAAACGGTTGCTGCTGGAACAATTATTAATTGTATTCCTGAATTTTATGAACCAGAAATGGCTGTTTGTTATAAAACCGCAGAAGATTGCCCTGATGGCTATTATAAAAATCTTGAGCCTTATCAAACAAATGAAGCAAACAAATATAAGTGATGCCCTTTATATCCTTCGTTTAATCCTAATTTTGGAAAAACAGAAAAGACTTTTGGAGTTATTACAATTTTAGAACAACACATTTCAGTTCTTCCAATTACATTAGATTATATGATGGAAGACACTTACACTAATTACAAATTCAATGCAATGTTAGGATTAGAATAAAAAAAGTTAGCCATAAGCTAACTTTTTTAAATACTTGTTAATTATCTTCTAGATTTTTTTGAAGACTTCTTAGCAGGTTTCTTAGCTACTTTCTTAGTTGCTTTTTTTGTGCTTTTCTTAGCACAAGTGCATTTCTTTCCAGATTTGCATCCGCATTTGCAAGATTTCTTACCACATTTTTTAGGGGCAGATTTTGCTTTCTTAGTAGTCTTCTTAGAAGATTTCTTAGCAGTTTTCTTTGCAGCCATTTTGTAAATCCTTTCTTTTTTGTATATATGATTAGTATATCAAATAATATTTAAATATATAAAAATATTAAAAAACACCATATTTTCTTCTTTATAAAAAAAATTAGCACTCTTACCTATTTTGTGCTAAAATAGTATTGTTAGATAAAAAATAAAGGAGAAAATTATGGCAAAAGAAATTATTTTAGGTATAGACTTAGGTACTACAAATTCATGTGTATCTATACTTGATGGTGACAAACCAAAGGTGTTAGAAACACCAGAAGGAAAGAGAACTGTTCCTTCAGTTGTTTCTTACAAGAATGGTGAATTTATTGTTGGTGAAGCTGCAAAAAGACAAATGATTACCAACATTAATACTATTGCATCTATTAAGAGAAAGATGGGTACATCTGAGAAAGTTAAATTAGGTGATAAGATGCTTACACCTGAAGAAGTATCTGCAAAAATCTTAGGTTACATTAAAGATTATGCTGAACAAAAGATTGGACACAAAGTGTCTAAAGCTGTTATTACTGTTCCTGCATACTTCAATGATGCTCAAAGAACAGCAACTAAAAATGCAGGTAAAATTGCTGGTTTACAAGTTGAACGTATTATCAATGAACCAACTGCTGCTGCATTAGCTTATGGTGCTGATAAAACTGATAAAGAACAAAAGATTTTAGTATATGACTTAGGTGGTGGTACATTTGATGTATCAGTACTTGATATGGCAGATGGTTCTTTTGAAGTATTAGCTACAAGTGGTGATAACAATTTAGGTGGTGATGACTGAGACCAAAAAATTATTGATTGATTATTAGCAGAAATTAAATCTGAACACAATGTTGATTTATCAAAAGATAAAATGGCAATGCAAAGATTAAAAGAAGCCGCTGAAAAAGCTAAGATTGATTTATCAGGTCAAAAAGAAACTCAAATTTTATTACCTTATATTTCAATGACAGCTGAAGGGCCGCTTAATGTTGAAAAAACATTGTCAAGAGCTAAATTTGAATCTTTAACTAAAGATTTATTAGATCGTACAATCACTCCGGTAGAAGATGCTATTAAAGAATCTAAACTAACTAAAGATCAAATTGATCAAGTATTGTTGGTTGGTGGTTCATCAAGAATGCCTGCTGTTGAAGAATTGGTTAAAAAATTAACAGGTAAAACACCAAACAAAACTATTAACCCTGATGAAGTAGTTGCTATGGGTGCTGCAATCCAAGGTGGTGTATTAACTGGTGACGTTGATAACATCTTATTATTAGATGTTACTCCATTGACATTATCGATTGAAACAATGGGTGGTGTTGCTACTCCATTAATTAAGAGAAACACAACTATTCCAGTTTCAAAATCTCAAATCTTCTCTACAGCAGCAGACAACCAACCTGCAGTTGATGTACATGTAGTTCAAGGTGAACGTCCAATGGCTAGAGATAATAAATCTTTAGGTATGTTTAGTCTAAGTGGTATTGAACCAGCACCACGTGGTGTACCTCAAATTGAAATTACTTTCAATATTGATGCTAATGGTATTATGAGTGTTACAGCAAAAGATTTAAAAACAAATAAAGAAAATACTATTACTATTAAAGGTTCAACTAATTTGTCTGAAGATGAAATTAACCGTATGGTTAAAGAAGCTGAAGACAACAAAGAAGCTGATGCAAAAACTAAAGAAAAAGCTGACACAAAATATCGTGCTGAATCTTTAATTGCAACAATGGAAAATAGTATGAAAGATCCAAAAGCTGCAAACATTCCTGAAGAACAAAAGAAACAAGCTCAACAACAAATCGATGAATTAAAAGATTTATTGAAGAATGAAAAATGAGATGAATTAAAGACAAGACTAGATGCTTTTGAACAAGCTGCTCAACAATTCGCTAACCAAAACAACCCTAACAATAATAAATAGTAATTTATTAAATTTATTTATAAAGCCAGGCAAAGCTTGGCTTTTTTTATCTCTATTAATAATATTATTAATATAATAAGATAGACTAATATAACTAGCATGACTCAGCAGGTAGGGTTAATAATAGGTTTTGTTTTAATTGTTGGGGCAATTATATTTTCCTCAATTACTTTGGCGTATTTGGTTGATTATTTAGAAAAGAAAACTAAATTATCAGCTGCATTTTTATCTGGAATAGTTTTTTCAATGATTAATTCATTCCCTGAATTTATAACAAGTATGTTATCATGTTCAGATGTAGGGTCTAATCATGATTCCATTTTTAGTAACTTAATGGGTGGAAATTTATTTATTTTATTTTCATTAGCAATAGTTACTTTAATATTTATTAAAAACTTCAATAAAAAGAAAGTTTTATTATCAAACGTTCTTGCGATTGGTGCATTAATTATTTGTTATTTATTAATAGCTTATGCATTATTCTTTCCATATGATGTTCAATTTTATATTTCAGCTCAAGGGTTTTACAAAGGAAGTAATGATAAACATGATGGGTTTAATTTGATGTCGTTGTTTATTATTATCATTTATGTTTTGATGTTTGTTTATTCAACTTTTATTGAAAAGAAAGATAAAGAAGATGATGGTGTTGCAACATTACCACGTTGATTAAGTAAAATTAATCTTAAGTTTGCTGTAACAATTTTCTGTAGTTTATCAGCTGCTTTAGTAGGTATTAGTGTTGGGTTATCATTTATCGATGAACAATTAGTTGCGATTTGATTTGGTGAAGAAAACAATGGATTTGGAGCATCATTACTATTAGGAATTCCAACTTCTATTCCTGAATTAATTTCTATTATTTCATTGTGTAAGATTAAAAACTATAATGCATCATTTCAAACAATCATTGGAAGTTCTTTATTTTCTATTTTTACATTGAGTCTTTGTGATGCTATCACAACTAAAATTACTGGTTGAACTATTTACACATATAATGCTGATCCTATTCAAACCGCTCATTTCTGAGAAAAAGATGAATCAAGCCTTATTTTTTGATCATTATTAATGTCTGTGATGTTTGTTCTTTATTTATGATTTTGCAAAATTAAGAAGCATAAAAGAACAGCAATTGCAGTTGTTTCTTCAATAAATGTTGTAATTTATGCAATTTATTTAATAATCGGATTTTATTCAATGACTACAAATGATAGTTCAGTATTATCATTATTTAATGATGCTCAAATACCAAATTGATCGCATCTTCATTATTACCATAATAACTTTTTCTCTCACCAATCTTTGAAAAACCTAAACCCTTATAGAATTTAATAGCTATTGAATTATTCTTGTTAACCTCTAAGAATATTTTTTTATATTGCTTTGCAATATGGTTGAATAGATTTGTAGCAAATTTTTTATTTTTATATTCTTCTCTTGTAGCAATCTTTAATAATTCATATTCTTCATTCAAGTCTATTCCAATAATATAGGAGATTAATTTATCTTTTATGAAATTACCAACAATTAAATAATTTTTGTTGTCTAGAAGAGATTCAATATTTTTATATTGTTCAGAATCTTTGAAATTTTCTTTTTCAATTTCATAAATTTGAGCAACATTATTTTTATCTATTTTTTTGATCATAAATTGCTTCTTTTAAATATTTAGGAGTAATTTCATTTATTGTATTTGCTTTTTTAAAAATATTAGTTAAAGATAGTAAGTTATCAAAGACGTTAATGTCTTTGTAATTTTCATAAACCTTTAAATTTTTATATTTATTTTTAATTTGTTCTAATTGTGTATTAAGCACAATTCTTGGTTGCAATAAACATTTTGTGTTTTTATAAACGCTAACATAACTACGATTTGATTTAGCATCAATAATAGAAATTCCATTTAAATCTTTTAATTGAAAAGTTAATGTGTCAATTGTATAAACATTTACTTTTTTAATAATCATTCAACTTTTTGCGATTAGACATGACACTCTTTGTCCGGTAAAACTACCTGGACCATTAGTAATATAAATATTACTAATTTCATAACCTGAAGATAATTTTGCTATTTTTTCTACTACGATATCTGTTAGGTTATTATGAGTTAAACAAGAAGACTTTTTAATAATTTTATCATTATTAAAAATAGCTAAGTTACACGAAGCTTGTGATGTATCAATGAATAGGTTGACTTTTTTATTATTCATATTTAATAACCGAGTTAAATGTATTATCGGGGATAGATTTAAATTCTAATAGTTCTTTTGTAATAGGGTGATAAAAAGATAAATGGTATGAATGAAGGAATTGATCATAATCTTTATATCCATCTTCATGCCCATATAAAGGATCATTTAAAACATTATGATGAATAAAATTCATATGAACTCTAATTTGGTGGGTTCTACCGGTTACAAGAGTGCATTCTATCAAAGATAATTCATTAGATTCTTTTAGTACTTTAATTATTGTTGTAGCATCTTTTGCTTTTGGATCATCACTGACAACCATTTTAGTTGTATTTTTTTTACTTCTAATAATTGGACATTTAATAATTAGTGAGTCTTTTTTAAATTTACCATGAACAATAGCCAAATATTTTTTGGTTAATGTATTATTAGATATTTGATTAATCAATGAATTATATGCTTCGATGTTCTTCGCCACAACCATTAGTCCAGTGGTGTTTCTGTCTAATCTTTGAACTATTCCTGGGCGAGATTTATCTTCAAATTCATCTACATTAACTTTATGAATTAAATAGTCTACAACTGTGTTGTCTGTATCATATTTTGTATGATGAGTTAACATGTTTTTTGGTTTGTTTACAACAACAACTGAATCATCTTCATAGACGATTATTAATTTATGAACATCAGAGTTGATACAAATTTTATTCACATAAAAATTATAGTTTTAATTGTTCTTTTATCTATGAATAAAAAACCAAGACCTTTATAAGCCTTGGTTTTCTTTTAAGAATAAATTTTATTTTTTATTACTTTTCTTATTTTTTTTGAAAGGGTAAATGATTAATTCAACTAAACCTGTAACAACTGATAATGCAGCACCTAAGCATACACCAACATCTGGAATGTTAAATATTGCTGGGAAGTTAATACCTTTAATGTTAAATTTGAAGTAGTCAATAGCAGCGTTTTTTACTAATTCATCTCCTAAACATACAACTTTCTTAACACATACACGGTCAATGATATTAAATAATCCACCTAAAAATACTAATGATCAAAACAAAACATAGTATCATTTCTTACAGAAGAATATCAAGATTATTAATACGCAGAATACAACAATTGCTTGAATTAAGTAAACATACATTGTGTTGTTTTCTAGTCAAGAGAACGCAATACCTTGATTTACATTAATTTCTATTGAAATGAATGGATTATCAAATTCTTTTATTGCAGATTTTTGTGCTCATAAGTTTAAAGCAACAGCAGCTGGAATCAACAATACAATTGCAATTGAAAACATTATAAGTTTGGTAATGATTGCTTTTAAACCAAAGGTTTGAGATCAATAACCACCAAAATAATGATTCTTTTTTTGATGTTTTTTAGTCTTTTTCATATTTCTTTACCATTAATTATATTAATGATTATACTTAAATAGTTATTTGAAGTTTAGAAAAAATTATGAGTACAAAAGTTATTGTAATATTCGGTGGTGTTTATAGTTCTTTGGGGAAGGGTATTACCTCATCAAGTATTGGTAGAATCCTTACTGAAATGAAATACAAAGTATCAATGTTAAAATGTGATCCATATTTAAATGTTGATCCAGGGACTCTTTCTCCTTATCAACATGGTGAAGTGTTTGTTACATATGATGGAGCAGAAACGGATCTTGATTTAGGTAACTACGAAAGATTTACAGGTAAAAAAATGAGTCGCATGTCTACATTAACATCTGGACGTGTATATAGTGAAATCATTAGTAAAGAACGTGCAGGTGGATATGAAGGAAAAACTGTTCAAGTTATCCCTCATGTAACTGATCACATTAAAAATAAAATTTATAAATTAATAGAAGCTGAAAACCCTGACTTCTTGTTAATTGAAATTGGTGGTACAGTTGGCGACATTGAATCAATTCCTTTTGTGGAAGCTATGAGTCAATTCACAAGTGAATATGGAAAAGATAATGTAATGTCTATTTTATGTGCTCCATTAATTTACATTCCAACAAGTGAAGAAATTAAAACAAAGCCTACTCAACATTCGTTTAAAGAGTTATGTAGTTTAGGTATTACTCCATCTATTTTAATTTTAAGATATACACAAATGGTAGATCAATCAATTATTGATAAGATTGCTCTTAACTGCCATTTATCAAGTAAAAACATTTTTGTTTCACCTAACTTAAAATCAACTTATTTTTTACCTGTAGAGTTATACAACCAAGGTATCTACAACTCAATCATGAAATATTTTGGAATGAAGATTGATCCAAATGCAAATATTGACAATTGAGTTAAATATACTGATAAGATTAAGTCGATTAAAGATGAAATTAAAATTGCAATTGTTGGAAAATACATTGAATTACACGATTCTTATGCATCTTTAGTTGAATCTTTAAAATTAGCAGGTTATGAATATTCTCGTAATGTTAAAATAGGATGAGTTAACTCAGATACATTAACTCCAAAAAATTTAAAAACTAAATTTAAAGGATACCATGGTATCCTTATCCCAGGTGGTTTTGGAACAAGAGGTATTGAAGGTAAAATTTTAGCTGCTCAATATGCTCGTACAAGCAAAACACCTTACATGGGTATTTGTTTAGGTATGCAAATTGCAACTATTGAATTTGCTAGAAACGTTCTTGGATGAAAAGATGCAACAAGTCAAGAGTTTAATCCTAAATCTAAACGTCACGTGTTTCACTATATTGATGGTAGAATGCGTTTAGGTGAACAAGTATGTCAACTAGTTAATAAATCTACTAAGTGTTACAAATTGTATAAGAATGAATTTGTAGCAGAACGTCACCGTCACCGTTATGAATTTAACAACAAATACATAAAAGCGTTTGAAGATAAAGGATTTGTATTCTCTGCATTTAGTAATGATTCAGAAAAAACAGTTGAAATGATTGAATTAAAAGATCATCCATTCTTCTTAGGCGGACAATTCCATCCTGAATTAGGTTCTATGCCAGGAAATGTTGATCCAATGTTCATTGGTTTCATTGGTGCTTCAATTAAACATTCACAACAAAAGAAAACTAAGAAATAAAAAAACTCCTTAATGGAGTTTTATTTTTTATTGTTTGGCTGGGTTGGTTGGATTCGAACCAACGGATTACCGGTTCAGAGCCGGAGGCCTTACCGCTTGGCGACAACCCAATGGTAACCCGTGCGGGATTCAAACCCAGCGAATCTACGCTTGAGAGGCGTATGTGTTAATCACTTCACCAACGGGCTATAAGTTGATGATAATATTATATATTATCAATAAAACTAGACGTATTTTCTCTAGTTATAAAAAAATTACATATATATAAATATATATGTAGAAAGATAGAAATTAATTAGCATATTTATTGAATATATAATTTATATAGTTATGTCAAGAAATTTGTTAATTATTGAGTCTCCTAACAAAATTGAAACCATTAAGAGATATTTAAAGAATGAAGACTTTAAAATCATTGCTACTATAGGTCACATTCGTGATCTGTCTTCAAGAGGAATGGGGTTTGATGAAAAAACTCTTGAACCTAGATGAATTATTCCATCTAAAAAACCTCCTAAAGGTCAAAAGAACAAACAAGAGATTATCGCTGAAATAAAAGAAGAAGCAAAAAAAGCAGAAAAAATTTATTTAGCATCCGACCCTGATCGTGAAGGAGAAGCAATTGCTTGACATGTTTATGAAATATTGCCAAAAGCACAACAAGAAAAATGTTATAGAATAACATTTAATGAAATTACTAAAGATGCAGTTCTAGAAGCTTTAGAGCATCCTAGAAAAATTGATATGTTGTGAGTACAATCACAATTTGCTAGAAGAATTCTAGATAGACTTGTTGGTTTTAGTCTATCTTCTTTAGTACGTAAAAAATTACGTGCTAAATCAGCTGGTCGTGTTCAAACTGTTGCTTTAAAGTTTTTATATGATAGAGAAAAAGAAATTAAGAAATTTAAATCAACTAAATGATGAACACTTGATGTTACTTTAAAAGGCGATGTTAAATTAGTTCTTCGTAATGTTAACCCTAACATTAAAGGTCTTAATTACAAAAAGATTAATGATGATGTACATGGTACTGGTATTGATTTCAAAGATGCTGAAAGTGCAAAAATAGTAAAAATGAATATTAAAAATGAATTTAAGATTTATGCAATTGATGACCCAAAAATGTATACATCTAATCCAAGAGATCCTTACAAGACATCTACAATGCAACAAGATGCTATTAATAAACTTGGATGACAAGTAAGTAAAGCAACATCAGTTGCTCAGCATTTATATGAAGGTATTAAAATTAATGGAGAACACACTGCATTAATTTCTTATCCACGTACAGATAGTATTAGAATTTCTGAAAACTTTGTTAAAAAATTAAAACCATACATTATTAAAAGATTTGGTGAGAAGTATTACTTTGAAAGAACTTTTATAAATAAGGGCAATTCACAAAACACACAAGATGCGCATGAAGCTATTAGAGTAATTGATCCAACAGTTACGCCTGAATCTCTACGTAAATTAATTACTAGAGACGAATATAAACTTTACAAAATGATTTGGGTTAGAACTTTAGCTGCATTTATGGCTCCAAGTAAATTCGAAAATGTTGTTGTTCGTCTTGAATCAAATAAGAATAAGTTTTATACATTTAATAGAAGAATGGTATTTGATGGATTTAGAATTATTTATAACCCATTCGAAGACGTAAACACACCACATGATATTGGTCTAAAAAAATTAAAAATTAATGAATTATTAAAACTTGATAAAGCAGAAGTTAAAGAACATGAATCTACTCCACCTCCTCGTTATAACCAAGCTAGTTTAATCAAGGCTCTTGATGAAGCAGGTGTAGGAAGACCATCAACTTATAAATCAATGGCTAATATGGCTCTTGAGCGTGGATATGCAAGATTAGAAAATCGTGCCTATGTAATGCAACCAATAGGTGATTTAGTAATCAAAGAATTATCTGAATTCTTTCCTTACATTGTAGATAAAGATTTTACAAAAGAAATGGAAGGTCACTTAGATGATATTGCATCTAAAGAAGAAAACTGAAAGGAATGAATTAAAGAATTTCAACCAAAATTTAAAAAAGACTTAAAAGAAGCAACAACAAAAATGAAAACATCAGAAGTAGAAAAAACAGGTCGTAAATGTCCTAAGTGTGGGCATGATCTTATTTATAGATATGCTAAAAAATCTGGAGCTAAATTTATAGGATGTTCTAACTATCCAAAATGTAAATATGCTGAATTCCCTAATTCACCTCAAAAGGTACTTGAAGAAAAGTGTCCTCAATGTGGTAAACCACTAATTGAAAGATATAACAAAAGAGGTCAAAAATTTATTGGTTGCACAGGTTATCCAAAATGTCATTATGTAAGAAATATTCCTAAGGAACCTAAACCTGAAGAAAAACAAATAGAACAAACAAAACAAATTAAAAATTAATTATGATAATCGAATTAAATGAACAAAATTTTGAGCAAGAAGTGTTAAATGTTAAAGGTTTAGTATTAATAGATTTTTATGCAACATGATGTGGTCCATGTAAAATGATGCATCCAGTTATTGAAGATCTTGCTAATGATAACATTATTAAAATATGTAAATGTGATGTAGATAAGAGTAGATCTATAGCTATGCGTTATTCAATTTCATCTATTCCAACTCTAATTTTATTTAAAGATGGGCAAGATAAGGCAGTTGCACATGGCTACATGCCTAAAGAACAACTTATCAAGTTTATAGAAGATAATAAAGGGTAAAATTTAAGCTAATTTTGTAAAAATTTT
>CAJTRF010000014.1:0-4965 GCA_910578525.1 uncultured Mycoplasmatales bacterium
TTATTTTACTTTTTCTAATGAAGTATAAAAACTTATAAAATATTTTATCTTTTTCTATTCCAATGAAAAAACTATGAATGAAACCCTATAGTTTAAATAATTAATTTTAATTAGTGCGATAATTATAAATAAATTCACCCTTTATTAATAATTTTCCTGGTATTAGTAAAAAATATAAAATAGCCAATAAATTCAATAACCCCCCAAAAAAAAACTATGAATGAAACCCTATAGTTTAAATAACAATAATAAAAATAATTACTTGTTATTTACCTATAAAAATATTATTATTAAAACGTAACTATATAATATTATTGTATTAATTATTTTTTTTATTCTTTTATTACCTTTTAAAGTATTGTTACATAACTTGACAAGTATATAAGTTTGTGTTATAATATCAGTACGGCTCCTGAGGGAACTTTCCTTTACTAGTTAAACAAGTCTCAGGACATTGATTTAAACCTAGAAATGCGCATTTTCTAGGTTTTTTTTATTAGCTAAATAATTCCTCATTAACTTGCTTTTTAGCCCAATTGGATAATTTAGGGTTTATTATTTCCAAAAGATTAAGTATTTTATTATAATAATTTTCAGGGCTATATTTCATATCTATAACACAGCCATTATGAGCTATTCTATTCCTTAACCATCTAAACTCATTAAGTATGTGTTCTATTTTATTCCTAGTAAATTGTCTACTAAATATATTTGTTAATGATTTATCCCATAAAATATTTTCATAAGCCTTATTAAATAACCTAGTCCAAAAACTAAATATAGACCTTGATACTATATAATCATTAGTTATGGGTTTATCCTCTTCTTTTAATCTATCTATGGTATCTTTTAGTATATCCTCTTGAACGGAAAAAATCTTTTCCATCTCTAACCTTGTTTTTTCTGTAGTTGTTCTATTCCTTATTACTTTATCTATCATTATATAATGTATATCCCACTTTATATTTGTTAACCAATCATATCCAAATAAATCTATACACCTTTTATTAACTAAATTCCTTAAAGATATTTCTAATATTGATAATAGTTTATACAGTTCAGAACTATAGTTTATATTAATCTCATAAAGCTTTAAAGCTTTCTTAAGATTATAATTTGTTTTTCTTAAATAAGGTTTTAACCTTTCTTTTGTTATATAGTCATTTATAAAAGTCTCCATTTTCTCACGTTTATCTATTACAGTTATCCATATTATAGCATAAATTTATTAGATATTCAACAGTAATTTACATTTATAAAGACCATAGTAATATATTATACACTAATATACACACACATATAATTATATATAAACACACTAATAAAGAATAAAGACAAAAAAATTATATTAATATACAAAAAAAGGGGTTTACTTATGACGGAGAACAATAATAGCAGTAATAATAACAACAGTAGTATTAATAACAATAATAATCAAAATAAAATAGACTACCAAGAAATACTACAGTATGACTTTACCAGAGGTTATCCAACCATAGAGGAATTTAGGGAAGACTTTCCCTATAAGTATGATAAAGATTTTATAGAATATATACAATCCAAAGATACCAGTACAGTAGCTATGAAGAGACATGGTTGTGAAACCAGAGGTGAACTAATAGCTTTTTTAAGATACAGATATGAACTAAGGGAGTTTATCAGAGGTAGAGTACCCATAAGAAGAAAGTACAATTTAGGAGGTTCAGAATATAACCTTAATTCCCCCTATAGAAGAGATAAAGAATTTTTAGAATATATACGCTCAAGAGATACCAGTAGTAGAGCGGTAAAACAATACGGCTTTGAAACTCGAGAAGAATTAATAGATTTTCTCTATAAAAGGTATAACCGAAAGAAAGAACTAAAGAAAATGTTTGAAGATGGTCTTATGGTAAATGGTAGTATAGAATATAATGAATATGCTGCCATTACCCATATGGATGGAGTAGAACAAAAAAACAGCTATGCAGATTATAAGGAAGAAGTAGATAATGAATATAAAGCAAGAAAAGATAAACATGTATTAAAAAATGACCTATTTAAAAAGTTTTACTATTGTGGGGAAGTAGATTATGGTAATTGCCGAGATATGAATATCAGACAATGGGAAAAGGTATATGGAAGATACTACTATGATGAAAGAAGAAGACGCACAAACGAAGAGAAATATAAACAACAACTAGAACGATTAAGACAAGAAGAAGAACAGGAAGAACAAGAATATATACAACAATTGGAACAAGAACAACAACTACAACAAACACCACAAGAACAAGAAAGAGAAAAATTATTAAAATTAATGGAAGAAGAATTTAAAAAAGAAGCTCTTGCCAAATTAACCCCTGAAGAAAAGATTGAAATAGAAAAAAGATTTAAGAAGGTAAAAGAAATAACCAATGGAGAAATAGGACTTTTGGAAACACCGGAAGAGATAGAACTTGTAGCCCTAATAGCTGCAAAGACTTTTGAACCAAGTACCTACCCCCTAATCCTATCAGAAATAATAACCTCTAAAGGCTTCGCTAAGATAAGAGAAGAGAGGTTTAAGAAGTAAATAATAAACTATTAAATTACAAATGATATAAATAAGTAATAAAGCAATAAATAAATAAAAATATTTATTGCAAAAATCAAAGCAATATTCTATAATAATAACCGATAATTCGCAGTGTTATCATAGTTTATCACAGGTAAATTATGGCTGTGTTTTATCCTTTTGGAAACCATGACTTATTTCCAAAGGGGCTCTTTTAAGTAGTTTTGATATAAAAGATTAAAGCGAACAATCGTAATAAATGTTTTTCATATATATTAAAAAGTTATTAATAAGTAATTCACTACTGCTAAAGAGGCCTTTATGGAATATAATAATAAAAATAAAAACAAATCACTACTTGATACTGAAACCATAAACAATACCACCATGTCTGAGGGAGAAGGTTTAGGCTTTGTGGATAGTACAAAAGAATTTGCAAAAGATATATTCATTAATGCCCCTTTAGCAGTAAAAGACTTTTTCAGTAGAGAAAAACAAAAGACAGAAGCAGAGACAAATGTAAATGAGTTAATGCAACAAACCCGAGAAAGATTAAAACTTACTGATAATCCTTTTATAGAAACAGAAGAAAGTATAAGAACTATAGAAACAGCTAATAAAAACCTAGAACAAATAAGAAATAGCCCTTTTGCTAATCTCATAACATTAAAAGAAGATAATAATAACAATAACAATAAAGAATTAGAATATCTAAAAGCTTCCCAATACAACAGTGCTAATAATATCCTAAAGAATGGAACTAAAGGTATAGTAACCTATAGAGATAAAGATAACAATCAAAAACAATTAACCTTAACAGGTAATGAATTCATAACAGAAGATATGGATAATATCTATATCAGAAACAACAATAATGAAGAACAAATAATAATACCTAAACAATTCACAAAAGAAGAAACTCTTAAAGATAACTATACCAGTCATGAACTAGAATTAATAAGGAATAATGTGATATTAACTATAGACATATGACCGATGAGGAATGGAATAAAGAAATAAATGAAGTAAGAACCAATTATTATTCTCTCAATAAAGCCCTAACCAAAAGAATGCAGGCTTTAGCTCATAATATACCCGATAACATCCGAGAAGATATAGACTATCAGGATACCATTGGTATAAATGAATTAACCTATCTGAAGGTATAAAGAAGAAACAGGAACCATTGGTGGAAAGTGCTCTGCTAAAGATAAAACAAGGAAAGAATATAACTAAAGAAGAAGAGGAAGCTCTATGGTATAGAAAGTATATAAACTATTCTATCCAAAGGAGAGGTGTAGCCTTTAGAGCAGAAGCTTTTACGGGAATTAAGGAGAATACAAAGAATAATCTTATGGCTATAGCTTCCGTAGCCATAAGTGATTATGCTGTTGATAAAGCTCTGTTAGCTTTAGGTACGGTAACGGGAGGATTAAGCACCACTGTTTTAGTTGGTTCTAAATTACTAAAGATAGCAAATAAATTTAATCAAGCCAGAAAGTCTTATAAAACTTTAAACTATGGAGTAAAAGCTTTAAAGTTTGCAGGGTTAACTGCTACTAAAGCAGGAGTTGATACTTTAGTAAGAACTCATCTTATGGATAGAGTAGGCACCTATGTGGGAGATACATTATTTGCTAATCCTAATCTGTTAACTACTAATAAAGAAAGTAGATTAAGAGAAAAAAGAAATAACAGACAGTTGGAATATAGTGATAAGGGAGGTCTATATATACAATCCATAACACAGAAGATGGAAGACTTTTTAAACTATCAGGACAATGTAGAGCAGTATAATGAAGCCCTAAGCGAAAGAGCAGTAGACCCTATCATTGATAGTATTAATCCTATGGTAAGTACACTACTAGACTTTTTACACGTACCAGCCTCCGTAAGAAATAGTGCTATGGTAAAAGTACTAAAGAAGATAAATGATATTCCAGCTATAGCAGGAACACCATTACACTCTATAGGAACAGAACACCTAGAGGAATTATTTGGCTTAACCATGAACCACCTTATGAAAGCCAATGACCCTGATACTACCCTAAGCCAAGCTATAGCAGAATATCTTGAACCTCGTAATTTTGCTTTATCTACCGTTAATATCTATGTGGCAGGAGGATTAATAAGAGGAGTATCTAATGCCTTCACCCAAAACCCTAATGGTAAAGAAACCATAAGTATTAACAGAACAGCATTAAAAAACTATTTCTCTAATATATTCAATAGAAATCCAAATATAATAGTAAATAACAGTTTAGATGCTAATAACTATAATGAGGTAATTGATAATCTATCCGAAACTAAGATTGATAATTTAGCTCAATCTATATTTGATAAGGAAGATAAGCTAAGTAAAGAAAGATATCCCAGCCCTCTTTCCTAAAAAATTGTATTCTCTAGTAAATTTTCCACAAAACTCCAAA
>CAJTRF010000014.1:4974-16927 GCA_910578525.1 uncultured Mycoplasmatales bacterium
CAGCCCTCTTTCCTAAAAAATTGTATTCTCTAGTAAATTTTCCACAAAACTCCAAACATTACTGCAAAATACTTCTAACTTATTAATATTTTTAATAACGGAAACGTATTTCAATACGTCTCCTATTAAAAACATTAAAAGTTATTGTCTTTTTTGTAATCTTTGTTTTTTGTGGAAAATTTTTTAGGAAAGAGGGCTAATAAACTATTAGAACTAAAAGATAAATTACTAAAAGTAAACAATAACAATGAAACAGAAGCTAATAACCTCATAAAGATATATGATGCTTTCTTTAGTCAGAATGCCTTAAACTATGGAGTTAATAGATAAGATATGATATAGCCAATAAGATGTCTATAGATTTTAATCTAATAGAAAATGATACAGGCTTAAATGGAAATAATGAGACCAATGCTAATATTAATATTAATAATAGCAATGGTACTAATGCTAATAATATTAACATTAACAACAATACAACCCTAGAAGACTATATAACAGACTATAATCTGAATAAAAACCAACAGAGTACAAACATAGCTAACTATAATCCTTATGTTTTAGACCAGAATAACAATATAACAATAGATACCAATACCCTCAAGAATACTAAAACAGTATTCAGTAACTATTCCAAGAAATCTAAAAATTCTTTTACTCCTATGGAATGGGGTTATATACAGAATAGTTTAAAGAATAATGTTTTTGAAGATTACTACTTTGATAAGAACAACAGAAAGCTAATAATAGATTTAGAGAATGTACTAATAACCCTATCGGGAGAGAACTTTAACTATTTGGAAACAGCTCAGAAATTACCTAACTACAAAGCATTTGAGAAATGGCAAGAAGAACATAAGGATATAGTAGATAGCTACAACGACCAAAAGAAAGCTAAAACCATAAATGATATAATAGCAGAAGCAAAGGAATTGATAGGATATAAGGTATCAAGTTATAACCAAAGTGATAATGTTAATAATAATCTAAGTATAGAGGAATATATAAACCTAAACAAAAACCAAAAGAACAGCAACAATATCCCCTATGTTTTAGAAGCTAACAATAATATAATAATAGACAGCAATACCATTAGCAACTCAGATAATTCCTTTACCTCTAAGGATTGGGACTATGTGCATAATTGTATAGTGAATAATAAATTTTTTGACTATTATTTTGATGAAAAAAATAAAAATCTCACAATAAATTTTGTTGGTAAACTTGTAACCTTATCGGGAGAGAAGTTAAACTATGTGGAAAAGGCTCAAAAGTTATCAACCTATAAGGACATTAATAAATGGTTGGAGAAGCAGGGAGATATAATACACAAACGGAACGACCAAAGGGATAGTAAAAACATAAAAGAAATAATAACCGAAGCAAAGGAGCTTTTTGGTTATCCTACCCAAGAGAAAAACATAACCCCAACACCAGAAACCACAACCACAGATAACAACAACAATACCAATAACACCCCCTTTAAAGAAGACAATAACCCTAAAGGCAGAATAAACTTTTTAAATGGAGCTAAAGCTATTGTAGAACTATTCAGTAATAAAGCAGACCAATCAACCCTATTACATGAAACAGCTCATTATTTCCTTAAGATAACTCAAACTTTTGCAGAAGAAGGTAATATAATAGCAGAACAACAGATTGAAGAAGTAAAGAATTGGACTGCTAGTGAATTAACAAAAGACCCAGCTACAATGCTGCATGAAAGATTTGCCAGAGGGTTTGAACTATATGTAAGAAGCGGAAAAAGTAACAACAGTTATTTGAAAGAAGTATTTGATTACTTTAGGGGATTTTTGGAAAGAATATATAAGAGTAGTGAAGACTTAGGTATTGATGTAAATAATAACCAAATGTATGAGTTTTTTGATAAGTATCTATACAATCCAGATAGATACAGTAATTGGGTTTATGGAGATGATGATGACAAAGATAATAACACAAAAGACAAACAAGAAAATGTAACAAATGACACAAAAGACATTGGAATAAATGCCATAGAAAATAATGACGATTTAACAAGTCTCATTTTAAATCAGTCAACCGAAACCAATGAAGATTTACAGAAGGCTATAAATGAAAGAATAAAAGATATAATAGCAGAACTAGAAGCCCCAACCCATAATGTAACAACCTATGATGATAATATAAAATCTGATAGACTAACCACCACAAAACAACTTATGAGGTTTACCAGAAGTGAATTAAATCTTTTGCGTAAAGCTCTAAATGAGATAACGACAGAACAGAAGAACAAAACAGATATAGAAAAGCAGCAATTACTAAAAAGATATGACGACCTAAGACAAAGAAAGTATAATATAGAGAAAGAGCTTAAATATCAGGATTATGCCTATGGTTATGGTTCTATTGAAGATTTAAGCGATAGTAATAATAACCTAACGGAAGAACAAAAGGCTTATGTAAGAGATATATATAATACCACCGATAAGCTATGGGATAAAACCCTAAAGGAAGAAGAAGAATTTAGGAATAAAATACTAGATAAAATAAATAATAGTAGACTTGAACTACTAGAAGAAGCAGCAAGACAAGGTTATGATGGTGAACTACTGGAAAAACTAAAGGACTACTATAAACCTTTTGAGAATATAAAAGAACTACTAACTAATTATGAAGAAAGAATAGGTAATAAAGAAGACATAGCAGAAGAACAGAAAGACTATTATCTAAGTACTAAAGATTATGAGGAACTGATAAACTTTAAACAAAAAACATTAAATAAAGCTATAGGTGACCTGATTAAAACTCTAGACCAACAGAGTAGAGCCTTAAGGAAAGCGGAACTAAACCGAGACAGATATAAGGACTATTGGGATTATGCACAGGATACCATAAACCGTTTAAGGAATACCGTAGAGAATAACAACAAATTTAATGAAGAATTTAAAAATACAATAGGTATAACCCCAGAAAACCTAAAGCTGATTATGGAGAATGCCAGTGCATTGGGAGATACCACTACCCTAAATAAACTACTGAATGCCATTAACAATAATAATAAAGAAGCTCATAATGAAGTTACAAAAGAATTGCTGAATAATATTAACTACGATGAACTGATAAAGACAGTAAACAACAATAACAATAGCGAAACTAATAATAATGCAGAACCTGTAGAAAATGCCAATAATAATGATATTTTCGCGAAAAATATTGATAATATTAAAAGCAGCATAAACCAACTGCTTAATAAAAATAATCTATCTATAGAACAGGAAACATTAAATAAGATAATCAATACCACCAAAAGACATAATAATAATCCTAGCTTTATTCTAAAAGAGATTAATAGAAATAAAGCGGTAGAACTAAAGAAGAATATCCAGAATACCATAAACGGATTACTACAGCATACGGTACACTTTTCTAAAACTACAGGTAAACTATATGGGGATGTCTTATATAAAGATAGTAACCTCATAAAGAAACTAAAAGAATATAATAAGTTATCTATGCGTAAAGCAGGAGAAGAACTAATTGAACTAACCAAACAGAGAAAGAATGGAACCAATAAAGATAACGAAGTGGAATATCAAATAAAAAGAGACCTATTATTTTTTAGGTCTACACCAGCAGTTGATATTCTACCACAACAGCAGATGGAAATATTGAATAGCTTAGGTAAATTCATAGAAGACAGTAGAGACAAACAGAATGAAGTAAAGAGAGAAAGACTAGAAAGAATAATAGCTGATAAACAAGAAGCATTAGCTCTTATAAACAGTTCAAAGGTAGGTAGAGGTAAATCTAATTTAGGAGCAGATATGGTAGCTCATTTGGGTAATCTACCAACACTATTGGAATACGTAGGAGGTAAAAAACTAGCTGATAAGTTTGACTTTATACCAACAGAAACAGCTTACCGAGTAAACACTAAAGCTAAAACCGATAATCTGTTTAATGGTATATTTGAAGCTATAGGAGGAAATACTAATATAGAAGAACTACTAAATGAATATTCTAAACCTCTTATGGAATTGGAGGTATTTAGAACCGATGATGAAGGTAATGATAGCTATAGACAGGTAAGACTAAGGGGAACACTGGAAGCTTTAAGAGATAAATTACTGGTAGAACTGGAAGCTAAGAATGATGATACAATAGATATAAGATTTTTAAAATCTCTGGAAACAAGAGCTAAAAAAGGAGGAGGTATAAACACCTATAACTATAACCTATCGGAGTATGAGTTTGGAAGGCTGGAAGAGATAATTAATAAAACCAAATATGCCAATAGTAATATATTGGGTGATAACCAAAAGAAATATTATAATACCATAGTACCCTATAGCATAGATACTTGGGGACTAATGTATTACTATCTGCAGAGTAAGAATAAAGAAACGGCAGCACTTATCAACAGATACTATGGAGAGAAACAGGTAGAAGCATTAAATGGATTGTTACAGCAGCAAACAAAAGACTTTTATGCTATGGCTGATACCATCTATAAGAGCG
The DNA here is from genome assembly GCA_910578525.1 of uncultured Mycoplasmatales bacterium. Classification (GTDB taxonomy): domain Bacteria; phylum Bacillota_I; class Bacilli_A; order Mycoplasmatales; family Mycoplasmoidaceae; genus Malacoplasma_A. The sequence continues at coordinate 9,475 of CAJTRF010000014.1, forward strand.
TACAGGATAGAGATGAATTAAATGTTTATTATGTACTAGAATTTAATAAGGATATAGGACAAATAGAAAACTATTTCCCAAGAGTAAGTTTCCACCAGGATGAAACCAGTATATTTGATATGTTAACTTTAAATAACAATAGAAATAATCAACTAAAAGTGTCAGCCGTAGAAAGTAGAAGTAAAGACGCCATACCTAACCTTAATAATAACCCTATACTACTGGCACTAAAACACATAAGACAAACGGAGTTTACTAAAACCATAGCGGTAGAACTAAATAACTTTAATAATGTGTTTAATAGCCCTACCATAAAACAGGCTATTGTAGATAATAAAGGTCAAGATATCTATAACTCTATAAATGGATTTATAGATGAGCTTAAATATGGCTATAAAGCCCAAGATGATAACATAGAGAAAACTATGTCCTATTTCGTAGGTAATTGGGCTAAGAGTGTAACCAATACCCCAAGTGTATTCCTAAAACAAATTACCTCTACCTTATCCTATATGGAGGATATAGATAGAACTGACTTTATGGATAACTATATAAATGGTTTAAGACATCCAAAAGAAACATTAAACTATATGCTTGAAAAAAGCCCTTACATTAAAACAAGGTTTGATAATAACCAATATCAAGATATAATTGATGCCTTATCTAATAGTAAGTTAGCAGATACTAACCCAACCCTAGCTAAAGCAAAGGATATTAATGCTAGCATAACCGATAACCTAAGGAAGCTACTACCAAATGAAACATTAAAGAAGTTATCTAATCACACCTTAACAGAAATTGGAGATATATTATCAGTCATTTATGGAGGATATGCACGAATACAGACCCAACTTAAGAATAATAAAATGACCGAAAAGAATGCAATCCTTGACTTTGAAAGGCAAACGGTGGAAACACAACAGTCGGATTACAGTAGTCTAAAACCTAAAGCAAAATTAAGAACAGGTTTATTTAATAGGTTATCAGGTATGTTTAGAAGTCAAGACGCTCAATATCTGCAGAAGTCCATAAGAGATATCATAAGATATATCAATAAGGAGGATAGTAGTAATAGAATACTAAAGAGAACAATGCTTTACCATGTAACCCTACCTTTTGCTATGACACTGGTGCAAGGATTAATTAATAATATCTATGGTAAGAAGGATAAGAAGTGGTGGGAATATACCGCACAATTTATGACCTCAGTATTATATTCATTCTTACCTTTATCACTATTAGGTCAATCGGTAGCAGTAGACCTAACCTTTAACTTTAAGAACTATAAGAACTTTATCTTTAATACGTTAGGTACCATAACCGGATTACCATCACAAGCTTACTATAACATATTCTTTAATAGGTACTATGATAGTAAATTTGACCTCTATGATAGTGAAGAAACCAAGAAGAAAAAGAAGAAGAGAGAAAAGGAGAAAGAGAAATAAAAAAATATTAATTAGAATTATTATTAAATAACAAATAATAATTCTAATTTAGAATAAAAATAAATGATAAAATGATATATTCGCAAGACTAGAAGATATTAACATATCTTGTAATATAAATTTAATTGTGCTATAATATAACTACAATTAGTTAGTTAAATTACTAACTCGTGAGTAGCTAGATTGTTATAGGTATTTTTCTTCGGAAAATGTAAGACCCTATAGAGCCAGTAATTGTGACGCCGACGAGATGCTATGAAACGAATCGCTGTCAATGACTCAACTGCGGGACAATTTCTTTTTATTAAAGGTTATTAGTTTTGCAGAGTAGTTTCTCCCTCGTAAACATCTAAAAATAAGTAACCTTTGGTAATGATTATATAGATTAATTGAATTATACAAAAGAAAGGTAATTATTATGGATGGAACAGTGACAGTCAATGGCACAATAGAAAATAATCTAAAGATTGTATTCCAAAAGACACTTGTGGAATTGGCTAGAAAAAAAGAAAGTTTATTAGCTAATATCCCAGCTGTATTTACTTCTCCCTTTGATGGACGTACAATGGGAATAACAAGAGCTGGTGTAGTTAATCTTAAGGAAGCTAACGAAAGAAATGCCAGAGTACAATACGAAGATTATCTATTCGATAACAGATGGGTTACAAAAGAAAGATGGGCTAACTCATGGATATTTGATAATGCAGACATTAAAGACAGCATAGCAGACCCAACCTCAGCATTATACACAGCAATTGGTGATGCACTTAATGACCTTAAGGATAGAGTAATAGTTAAGGCGGCAATTGCACCAGTAGTTGTAGGAGGTATGTCACCTAATGATCCAAGAAGAATTATTCAGGCAGAAGATGATGGAGTAAAGACTGTTGATGCTACCTCGATTTATAACTTCAATACCATAAAACAGGTGAAGAAAAACTTTGGTAATAACTATGTGACAAAAGGTATTACTATAATTCAAACAGTGAATGAAGAAGCTAAACTTTTGGAAGAAGAAAAACTTATAAACAATTACTATAGTAATAGTCTTGATAATCAGTTTAGAGAAGGCTCAATGCTAAAAACGTTAGGCTGCTATTTCATAAGCAACTTTGCAGGTTCTGATAATGGAACAGGTGGAGTAGGTAAAAAGTATAATACCGTTCTAAAGGAAATAGGTGGTACCAGGTTATGTTTAGCCCTAGCAGAAAAAGCTATTCAATTCGGTATGGTAGATATAGAAGTAAGAATTGAAAGACTACAGGATTATGTAGCATCTACTGGTATAAGTGTAGTAGCAAGAGCACATGCTTTAAGACTACAGGGAGAAAAGGTACAAATCATAAAAACCACCATATAAGGAGGAGTAATAACTATGTCTATATTAAACGAAATGACAAATGGAATTAAAACCAGAGAAGTAAAAAATATAAGCAGTATTTATACTACTCAAGCTAAAGAAGATACAGAACTTAAGGATGATATAATATTAATAGGTAATGTAAACCATAACAGCATATTAAAAAGCCTAAAGTTATCCTCCAGTGAAGCAGCAGCAGGACTAACGGCAGATGTTATACTATTGAATGGCGCTAAAGAAGAGATAGATGGTTTAGCAGCTCTAAAGGAAGATATTGCCTTTACAACTGCTTTAGATAATAGCGAATGTCTAGATGCAAGCATTAAATTCGGAACTTTAGAAGATTATATAATATCCAAAACCGAAACTACCTTTTATAGAGGTCAGCTATTCATAGCTCTAAAGATTAAAACACCAGCTACTACTGCTAAAGCAGGATTAAAGATTTTAGCTGATATTAACTTTATAGAGAATATCTAAATATCTTTTTAATGCCTTTGTTTAGGGGGGATATGGTTAAACGTTGATAGGATATATATATTATATTTTATCTCTCCGTCACACTTTTCCTTTTTGCTATAATATAATATAAAGAATATTATCGCTTATCATTTCCCCCTTAATAAACAAAAACATACCTACATAATAAAAGATAAACAACGGGATAAAAAGTTATGGATACTTTAAATTGTAAGAATGATATAATTAATAGAGCTTTATCTCTGTTAAGAGAAAAAGAGATAATAGATATTTCCATTGAACCCAGCAGTGATACCGAGAGACTGATTCATAAATGGTTTGAAATAGCTAAAGCAGAAGCCATAACCGAAATAGAACCCGTATTTGCCATTAAAAGAATAAAACTTAATCTAGAGAAAAAGGTCAATGCAGAAGACCTGACGGAAGTAAAAACAGAAGAAACAGCAGAAAACAATAACAATAACAATAATAGTAATATTAATAAATCTTATCTCTATGGCTATCGTATACCCAGTGATTGTCTTAAGGTATTTAATGGTAACTTTGAACTATTGGAAGGCAACTATATCTATAGTTACCTTGCTAATGGTTTAATCATTAAATACCTTAGCAGTGATACGGAACTATATGAACGAGAAATAAAATTTAACATAGCTTTAAGCTATCTATTGGCCTACTACATCTGTGCTGATTTACAGAATAACGATAATAAAATTCAATTATTCTTTAAGCTAAAGAATAATAAAATATCAGAGGCAAGAACTGCTAACCTGAGAGAGATAGGAGTTGAGATAGTAAAGAACTACAGGTGGAAGAAATGAGACAGGCAATACCAAGAAATAACTTTAGTAGTGGTATCATATCTCAACAGTTAAGTGGTAGGATAGACTTACCAGCTTTCTCTAACGGCCTAAAGAATTTAGAAAACTTTGATATTAATCTTAATGGTTCTCTATCCAAAAGAACAGGTTATGAGATAGTAGGTAAGAATGAAGAAGAAGGTAACAGCTACTTTTTAAAGTTTGTATTTAATCAGGAACAGGTCTATTTGCTAGAATTTAAAAAAGAAACTAACAATAATACCAGTAAATTTTGTGTATGGATTACCACTGCAAACAATAGGGTTGAACTCTATAGAGAGAACGGAACAACAAAATACTTTAGTTGTCCCTATAGATTTGAAGACCTACCACTAATTAAAACCACCCAAAACTTTGATGTGATCTATTTCTGTCATAATGACTATGTACCTAAAACCCTAACCAGAACCTATAACAGTACGAATAAAACCATAACCTTTACTTTTGCAGATGTTGTATTTGATACCGCAACAGGAACAGAGAACCCTATAGCTATAGATGGTAATCCCAGTTGCTGTTGTTTCTATCAGCAGAGGTTAGTTTATGGTGGTTTTAAGAAACAGATAAACAAGATATGGGCTAGTGATAAGGGTTATTATAATAGGTTCACCACAAACCGAGAAAGCCATGAGGACATAATTGATATAGATGGTTTTAACTTTGTATTGAGTGAACTGAAGCTTAAGATACTATGGCTAAAGGAAACAACAGTTGGTTTAGTATTGGGTAGTAGTCAAGGTATAGCTATTCTAAAGACCGAAAGCGGACAGTTAACCCCTTTTAACTTTGGTTGTAATCTCGTATCTAAAGATGGAAGTAGCCCAAAAGAACCGATAGTGGTAGGTACTACTTTATTATATACGGATAGTACCCTAAAGAGAATAAAAGCCTTAACTTACAGTTGGGACTTAAATGCCTTTGTATCGGTAAACCTAAATATATTATGTCCTGAACTAATACAGGAACCTATAAAGAAAATATGTTATCAGGAAGATAGTAAAGACTTTGTTTATGTGCTAACAGAGGAAGGTAATCTTTACTATCTCCTATATTCCAGCAGTGAAATGTTCTATGCTTGGGGTAGGATAAATACCTATGATGATATTGAATATATAGAAGCTTTAGAGAAATATGATAGTGGTACTAACCTATTTTTAATAGACAGTAATAACAATATCTTAAGAAAAAGTAGTGAGATAATCCTAAAAAGTGAAGAGGAGTATTATACAGCAGTAAGCAATAATAGGGAAGTACATAATTTATATTATAATTATCTAAAGAAAGTTATAAATGATTTCAATTATCTGGACTATTCAAGTCAAATCAACTACTTTCACAATGAACCCTTAACCTTCACTAAAACAGAAGAAACCGAATATGGTATATTTGGAATTATAAGAGCAACAGATAATATCTTTACCGAGAATGCAGAAACATTAAAAACCTATCTGCTAGAAGATAGGGATAACCTTACTTTATTTGAGATAAGAGATAAGAACAGTAACCGAGAACTACAGGTAAGAGTATTAAGTGATAATAACTTTAGTAATCAAATAGTTAATTGGAGTTATAATAAAAACCTATTGGATAATATAGATACTAACCTATATCCCAATAACAGCAAATGGACTATAGTGGGAGATGGTTTTTATTTCACCGATATGGAAATAATAAATGGAAAGATACAACTACCTCAGGGTATTAATATCGGTTGTTTCCGAATAGGTCATAACTATACCAGCTATCTAAAGACTATGAACTTAGGAGGTATGATAGACAGCTACAATACCATGATAGCTAAAAAGAATATACTAAAGGTCTACGTAAGACTATATAATAGTTGGGGTGGAAAGTTTGGAACCGATTATTTTGATTTAAAAGAGATTAACTATTTAACTCTTGAGAACGCAAGATTTAATGAACCTTATACTTTACAGGAAATGGATGTAAGAATTGATATAACAGATAAGTGGGAACATAATAAAAACTACTATCTGGTACAGGATGTACCTTATCCGTTCAATATCAACAGTATAACCATACTAACCGATTATAACCAATAGGGAGGCATATGAGCATAAACAACAGCTATAAAATGCAAGTTATAGAAAGTGATGGAACTACTACCCGCTATAACTTTGAATGTTTTATAAACAGTAAAGAGGATTTAAAGATAAAAGTAATAGATACCGAAGGTAACATAAAAGAGCTAGAATATGGTAACGATTACAATGTAGAGAATAAATTTGATTACTACAATGGTGGATATTTTAATTTAGCTAAACCTCAAGAAAGAGGTTATACCATAGTAATCTATAGGGAAACACCCATAAACCAACAGATTAACTTTATGTCTCTCCAGACCATAAGCCCTATGAACTTAACCAAAATGTTTGATAAGTTAACCATAATAGCACAAGAGATAAACGAGCAATTCTTTAGAGCTGTAAAGTTTGACTTTACAGATATAAGTCTGATAGACCAGGATAAACCACTTAATGAAAGTAATATTAAAAATCTAAATCCAGAACTTAATAAAGATAAGATAGTTGCCCTAACACTTAAATATAATGAAACAAGTAATAAATGGGAACTATATACCAGTACTACTAACCCAGATGAAACTAGAGAACAAGGAACGGAAACAAGCTATAGAGTTTTTAAAATAGCTACAATAGAAGAAGCAAAGACAGGAGCTAATGACAATAAGGTAATAACACCACTTAAACTTAAAACAACCCTAGATGATAGACAAGCTACAAATGAAGAAGTAGAAACAGAACAGGATATAAAGAAGTATATCAATCCTAAACAGGTAGGCTATTGTATTGATAATAGACAGGCAACAGATGAGGAGATAAGTACAGCAGAAGATATTAAGAAGTATATCAATCCTAAACAGATAAATGATTATCTAGATAACAGACAAGCAACAGCAGAAGAAGTAGAGACAGAAGAGGATATAAAGAAATACATTAACCCTAGTCAATTAAGTAACTATCTAGATAATAGACAAGCAACAGATGCTGAGATAACAACAGCAGAAGATATTAAAAAGTACATCAATCCTAAACAAATAAATGATTATCTTGATAATAGACAAGCTACAACAGAAGAAGTAGAGACAGAACAAGATATAAAGAAATACATTAACCCTAGTCAATTAAGTAACTATCTAGATAATAGACAAGCAACAGATGCTGAGATAACAACAGCAGAAGATATTAAAAAGTACATCAATCCTAAACAGATAAATGATTATCTTGATAATAGACAAGCTACAACAGAAGAAGTAGAGACAGAAC
>CAJTRF010000014.1:16936-20745 GCA_910578525.1 uncultured Mycoplasmatales bacterium
GATAATAGACAAGCTACAACAGAAGAAGTAGAGACAGAACAAGATATAAAGAAATATGTTAATCCTAAACAACTGAAAGATTATCTGGATACCAGAAAAGCTACAGCAGAGGAGGCCATTGATGGAACTAATGATAATAAGTTTATGACCCCTTCAAAAACAATTGACAGTATAAGTAACTACATAAGTGAAACTCTTGATATTGATAGCATATGCCGCTATCTTGAAGGTAAAAGCTACCTAAAAGGAGACCTCTGCTTCCATCAACAGGAGGATACAAGTACTAACATCTATTATTCAAAGGTAGATAATAATCAGGGTCATATACCTATGGGAAACACGGAGGATGAGTTTTGGCAGCAAATATCCGGTGACTTTAATGCTCTGGAAGCTAATATGGCAAAGGTGGATGGATCTAATTTGATACATGGCTTTCAAATGGTCAATGAATTCAACGTAACCAATGGAGACACCCAAATAAGAATTAATAACCTCAATGCCAATGGCAGCAGTTCTAGACATCTTATTATAATAAAGGATTTGAAGACTGCCCAAAAGACAAGTGGAAATTATCCATATATTAGATTAGGCACCGAGACCAGTGTTGAATCGTTAAACTACTATAGCTATACGAATTTAAGAATATTTTCAAAACTTGTGAGTGGCTATATGCAAACAGAAGTCAATGCAGAGGGTAATGTAGGTGCTAATGAATTTCGACTTAAGTATGATGACGATGATGCTGTTACCACCAACGAAACCTTTATAATTGAATTAGGTAGATTGTCTGGCAATCGTATATTTATGACAGTCAGGAGATATATGTTACCGGTAACTACTTACTCAGCATTTTTTAACTGCAATTGCTACTTTAATAACTACTATGGTGGTATGAGGTCTTTAATTTTTACCAGTAAATTGGCCTCTAGTAATCCCTTTACTGGTGGAAAAGTCTCAGTCTATAAAATATTTTAATAGAAGGAATTCTTATGAAGTTATATAAAAACATTGACGGTGAAAGTATAGAACTAACGGAAGAAGAGATAAAGGAGCTAAAAAAGGAAGAGGAGGAATTTGAAAGAATTAATTTCCCCATCTTGAAGCAAAACCGAATAAGTGATTTAAAAACCAACTGCAGTAATCATATCTATGCTAAATATCCAATCTTTAAACAACTAAACATAGCTAATGGTTTAGTAGATGGAAAAGAAGAAATGACTTTATTCATTAATAGAGTAAGAGCTATATGCGATAATAAAGAAGAAGAAATAACTAAAGCTAACACAAGGGAAGAATTGGAAGCTATAGATATTGATAACTTTAATACCAATACCAACAACAATGTTTAAGAAAGTAACAACAATAGTAACAACAACACAAGAGGATAATGAGACTTATCCTTTTGTCTATAAGCCCTATACGGAAGAAGAACATGAAGAGTTACTTAACTATTGTAGAATAAATAAGCTTACCATTAAGGAATATCAAGATAAATTGGTTGGTATAAGGGAGGAGAAAGATAATGATAAAAAAGACTAAAACTATCTATAACCTAGAAGAACTAAAAAAAGATATGTTGAAATCTCTAGAAGAGAACTTTGAAAATCATTTCTACAGTAAATATCCTCAATATAAAGATAAGAACCTATCCATATATGCTATAAATGAAACCGATGAAGACTTTAAAGACTTTATACAAAATGCTACCTATATACATGACTATGTAATAAAGCAGATAGAAAGAGCAGAAACAAAGAAAGAATTGGATAGTATAAGAATTAATGGAAATATGTTTAGGGAAGCACCGTTTTAATAGGAGAATAAATATATGATTAATAGCCTTATAAAAGACAGAGATGGTAACCTATCCAGTAGAATAATACTTATATTTGCTAATACTATTTTATCTTGGGTAATAGTCTTTATCTATGTGGTAAGAAATACCAATATACAACCAAGCATATTAACCTTTCTGGTAACCATTACCACTAAAACAGGTGTAGATAGCATAAGTCAAGTTTATCAGAATACTAAAGATAACAATAATAACAATACAAATAAAAAGGAGTAGCCTATGACCGAATACTATACTGATGAGAAGATTGAAGAATTACATAAGAGATTTAATGATGCCTTTAGTCAAAGAAGTACCTATGAAGCATTATGGCAGAAGATAGCAAGCTATTGTGGATTAAATAAATACTTTAACAACGAAAGACAGAATAACATTAAAACAGATATAGAGATAAATAACAGTCAAGCTACCATATCCCTAAATCAATCCAGTGATAGTATGTTGGGTATACTGATAGGAGATGGTAACTTTTTTAAACTAAAGGTTAAGGATAAGATAGAAGAGATAGTAAAGAACAAAACTTTAGAAACAGAAAATGGAGAACAGAAGAGATTAATACTATCTAAAAACAATTTAGAGAAATATATAAGTTTTGTGAATTTTGTTTTAAAGGAACAGTTCTTTAATAAGGATAGTAACTTTATAAAGAATTTACAGAAGACCATAAAAGAATACTTTGCCTATGGTAATGCAGGTATGGGAGTATTTAAGAATAATTCCAATTCAGATATAACCGAAGACTTTAGCAGTTCTAACTTAGAATTTATAAACTACTCCATAAACAACAGTGCTTTTTTAGAGGGAAAGAATGGTAACATAAATAGTATATTCCTAAAGTATAATTGGAACTCTAAAAGAATAGTTGAAACCTTTTGTATGGAGAACAACATATTAAATGAAGATAAGTTTAATAAGTTACCAGATATTATAAAAGAAGAATATAAGAACCATACCTTTAATAACCACGAAATAGCCTATATCTTTACCACCAATCCAGAAAAAAGAAAGGAAGCAAAGAAGGGTATCTATAATACCAACTATGTGGGTTTATTTATAGACTTTAATAACAGATACATTTACAAAAAAGAATATTTTAAACGTAATCATATTAAGATAATAAGAGATAACATTAAAACCGGTGAAACCTATGGTAAAGGTTTAGCAGCTAATATAATATCAGAAATAGAACTACTAAATAAGATAACAGGAGATGCTATAGAGAATATAGAGAACATCACAGAACCATATCTTGCCATCTATGAGAATATATTAACGGGTAATAAAATAGAACTAGATAGAAATAAACCATTGGTATTAAAATCAGACGACCAGAACCCTACCACTAACCCTCCTATATTCCCCGTTATACAACCAGGAGACATAAGTACTGTTATACAGGTATTAATACCTATGCTACAGCAGAACATAACCACTGCTCTAAAGACTGATGTATTTCTTGATTTTAATGCTAAGTCCAGCATGACTGCTACCGAAACCCAAATAAGAAGTAACATAAGGAATAAGATATTATTTGCTAATGCTTTAGATTTCCAAAATTTATTAAATAATCTTATCTATAATAGTTATCATATCCTATTTGATGAAGGCTTTTATGATAAAAAGGATAATGTTATTGAATATCTAGAAAAGAATAACATAGATTGGTTTGATATAGAATATACCAGTGAACTAGCTCAAATACAAAAGAACAGTGAAATACAAAACATATTAAGCTATATTAATACTATGGCAAGTGTCTTAAGTGTAGCCCCAGCCGAAAGTCAGCAGGAAGTTATTAAGAAAATAGACTTTAGTAAGATAGCCGATAAGATAGCATCAATCTATAATTCCAGTGATTTCTTACTGGATGAAGAAACCTTTAAAAGGAAATTAGAAGCAGAACAACAGGCTATGGCACAACAGAGTCAGATGCAGAATGAGCTAATATAGGCTG
>CAJTRF010000015.1 GCA_910578525.1 uncultured Mycoplasmatales bacterium
TGTCATTTCCCCATATTTACTCCAAAGTGGCGTAAAATAGGTTTTACAGTCTAGTTTTTTATAAAAAATGCATTCATATTATTGAATGCATTTCACATATATAAATTAATTAAAAATTATATGTGTCAACCTTCAGGTAAACCAGCATTTGCTTTTAAATAATCAAGCAATGCTTGACTATTGTGAGCGTCATCAATTGGGTTAGTTACAATAATAGTTCCTGAAGATGCGATATTAACAAAAGATTCTGCATTTAAAGAGATGTCCTCTCCTTTTCAAGAATCCCATATGATGGTCTTTAAGTTAGAGCAACCATAAAAAGCATTTTTAGAAATTGAAGTTAATTTGCTTGGTAAGGTTATTGTAGTTAATGAAGTACAGTTCTTAAATGCTGCACTATTAATTGAAGATATATTTGATAAATCAATAGTAGTTAATGAAGTGCAGGAATCAAAAGCGTTGCCACTAATAGTATTTAACCCAGGAGGTAAAATTATAGAAGTTAGTGATGAATCGTTTTTAAAAAAATAAGTTCCAAATTCAACAACAAAACTAGTTGCGTTTGAAAAGTCTGCTGAAATTAATGATTTTCAACCAGCAAAAGTAAAAGAATTTGTTGTATTAAAAATAGATCCTTCTGCGAATGTTAATTTTGTAATAAATTTTGGAACGTCGCTTCCAACAAAACAAGGAGCGCTTCTAATACCTGCTGGTATTTCTATCGTGTTACAATTTTTATAATTATCTTTATAAATAGGAGAAGTTGGATCATTTAAAAATTCATTTTTAAAACCACGTATCATATCACCATCTATTTCAAAAACTTCTTCTGGTAATGCACGATCTTCAAGTTTTCAGGTTTCTGGTAACCCACCATTTTTTAATAAATAGTTAAGTAAATCTATACTATCATGTGCGTCATCAATTGGATTAGTTACGGTCACTGTTCCGCCATCTGGACAAACGCCAGCGAACGAAGAAGATTGCAAAGTAGTATTACCATTTCAAGCATCTCATGTAATACTGCTTAAATTTGAACAATTATTAAAAGCAGAACTTTCAACTACTGATAAGCTTTTTGGAAAACTTACAGAAGTTAATGATGAGCAATGATTAAAAGCATATTCTCCAATTGATGTTAAATTTGTAGAGTTTAATAGATCAACTTCACTTAATAATGGACAATTGTCAAAAGCATCAGTTTCAATTAAGCTTAAGTTATTAGGGAAAACAACAGACTCTAAAGCAGAACAATTCATAAAAGTACCACTACTAATTGTGTTTAAATTATTTGGTAAAGTTATAGAAGTTAATCTTGAACAACTGTTAAAAGTACTTGGGCCCATTGCTATTAAATTATTTGGTAATGTTATTGAAGTTAATTTAGAAAAACCAAAAGAAGCATAATTAAGTGTTGTCAAACCATCAGGTAAAGTTGCAGATGTAAAGGGAGATAATCCAAAAGCATATGATCCAATTGTAGAGCAATTAGAGCCTTCAGCAAAAGTTAATTTTGTAATAAATGATGGAATGGTTGAGTTTGGTTGTTCAGCAGTAGGATCATCAATGAAAGCACTTTCATTAATACTTGTAACTCTAGCAGGGATTTGCATAGTGTTACATAATCTATATGCTCTTGAATTAGCTAAGAATTCTGAAGTAAAACCCATTAAGACATCGTTTTCAATGCGATATACACTATCTGGTAATTCAGCATCTGGTAATCAACTTTCTGGTAATCCACCATTATTTAATAAATATTCAAGCAATGCTATACTATCATGTGCGTCATCACTTTGGTTTGCAACAGTCACAGCTCCTCTATCTGAATAAACACCACTGAATGAAGTATCATATAATGTTGTATTACCCTTTCAAGAATCTCATGTAATGCTATTTAAACTAGAACAACCAGCAAAAACATTCATACCCAATGTTGATAAATTACTTGGCAAAGATATAGAAGTGAGTGATAAACACTTTTCAAAAGCACAATTGCCAATTGAAGATAAACTGGTTACATTTGAAAAATCAATAGAGGATAATGAAGAACAACCTCGAAATCCATAGTATTCAATTTTTTCTAAACTTTCTGGAAGTTTTACTGAAGTTAATGATTTACAGGTATCAAATCCAGAATGATCAATTAATGTTAAATTAGTGCAGTTTGATAAATCAATTGAGGTAAGTTTAGAACAATTACCAAAAGCTTCAGATGGAATTTTGGTTAAATTATCTGAAAAATTTACTGAAATTAATGATGTACAACCATAAAATGCATAAAATTCCATTGAAGAAAGAATAGTACATTTTGATAAATCAACAGAAGTTAATGATGAACAATTTTCAAAAGCGTGGCCTCTAATCAAAGACAAGTTAATTGCATTTGAAAAATCAATATGATTTAGTGTTGAACTTTCAAAAGAACGTATTCCAATAGAAGAACATTTAGAACCTTCTGCAAAGGTTAAATTTTCAATAAAATCTGGAATTGTTGATTCTGATCCGTTATAAAAAGCACTTTCATTAATGCTTGTAACTCTTGCTGGAATTTGCATAGTATCATATTCACTATAAACATCTGGATTATTTAAAAATGCTTGAGTAAAACCTTTTAAAGTATTAGTCACTCCTTCTATTTCATAAACTTCTTCTGGTAAAACTTTTTTATCAACAGGTTCATCTCCGCCTCCGCTGTTTTTTTCTTGAATAGAATAAACTATTCCACCTATGCCGACTGCAACTGTGGCTGTTATTCCGCTACATAATGCAATTAAATTTAGTAATTTCTTATTTAACTTCTTGTTCATATTTGTCTTTGTATATTAATAAGTATACTTCTTTTTTTTTTTTTTTTTTCAACAAAAAATAAAAAAAAACAAGATTGGGAAAATTTATTTGTGTGATTTTTTTCAACAATCTGCTACAGCTTTTGCAACAGCTTTAGGCACAGCCATATCTAATGCTGATGGAAGAATATAGTTTTTATTTAATTCGCTTGGTTTTACTAATTTAGCAATTGCTTTTGCTGCAGTGATTTTCATTTCATCTGTAATTTGTTTTGCACCAGCATCAAGTGCACCTCTAAAGATTCCAGGAAAAACCATAACATTATTGATTTGATTAGGGAAATCACTTCTTCCTGTTCCCATAATTTCAACACCTGCTTTAAGAGCGACATCAGGCATGATTTCAGGAATAGGATTAGCCATAGCTAATACAATTGGTTTTTTGTTCATTCCTTTAATCATTTCTGGTTTTAAAACGTTTCCTGCCGAAACACCAATAAAGATATCAGCGCCCTTTAAAGCATCAATTAATAACCCTTTAACATGTTTTTTGTTAGTTGTTTTAGCTAATTGTCTTTGATAAACATTTATTCTTTCATCTTTTGGATCTAAAACACCATTTCTATTACAAAAGATAACATTACCAATACCCATTTTTAATAGTAATTTACCAATAGCCATACCAGCAGCTCCTGGTCCATTAATAACAGCAGTTACTTTATTCATTTGTTTTTTAACAACTTTTAATGCATTGATGATGGCAGCTGCTACAACAATAGCAGTTCCATGTTGATCATCATGAAAAATCGGAATGTCACACATTGCTTTTAATTTTTCTTCAATTTCAATACATCTTGGGCTACCAATGTCTTCTAGGTTAATACCACCGAAAGAACCTGATAATAAGTAAACTGTTTTTACAATGTCATCAACATTTTTTGATTTAATACACAATGGTACAGCATTTACATTACCAAATCTTTTAAATAATGCACACTTACCTTCCATTACTGGCATACCAGCTTCTGGGCCTATATCACCTAATCCTAGTACTGCTGATCCATCAGTAACAATAGCAATAGTGTTTTTTCTTCATGTTAAATCATAAGATTTATTGATATCTTTTTGAATAGCTAAACAAGGTGCGGCTACACCTGGTGTATAAGCTAAAGCTAGATCTTGTTTGTTTCTAATAGGGGCTTTACAAACAATATCAATCTTTCCCTTTCATTTTGCATGCAATTCTAATGATTTTTTTCCGTAATCCATAATTATATTTTATATTAAAATTCTAATGATTGAACTGTATCTTGAATCGCTGCATAAACACATTGAAGAACAGCATCTAATATAACAGTAAATCCGATAAAGTATAGAAAACCAGAAGATGCACAAAGAGTTGAAGATTCTTCTAATGATTCAAATAATCTTTCTTGATTACTTACTCATTTTTCAGTTTCATTGTAATAATGACCTCAAAATGCTTGATTACTTAAAGAAAGAGCATCATAAGCTGCTGAAGAAACAAATTTATTAATAGCAGTATCTACTCATTTTAAAATTGGTGCAAACACTTCTAAAGCTAACACATCAATTCCGATAATTGCAAAAAATTGAGCTAAATGTAATGTTGAGAAAGCAGCCAAGGTTTTTCAGAATGTAGCATTAGTTAAAAGAGTATGATCTTTATCATCTTCAGGAGATACATCATCAGAATTAAAATCCACAAAGGCTTTCTTTACTTTATCTTCATCTTTTTTAGAATAAAGATTAAGATCTTGAATTACATTTCAATAAAAGTTTCAGTGACCATCATCAGCTTGAACTATTTTAAAAATTTCTTTAATTTTTTCAGATGATGTTTTTTTATCAGAATATTGTGCATGACTATCAAACAGAAGGTCACCGTTTGTTCTAGTTTCTTGATCAGAGAATAAATCTATCATTTCTTTTGCATATTCTTTGTTTTGGTTAGATTCATTTAACAAATTAAAGATTTTTCTTGAAATCTTATATGCCTTGTTATCTTGATCTAATTTCATACCTTCTTGAACCATAAATGAAATTGAAGATGCTATGAACAAAGAGATGAAAACAAGTTGAATAGCAGCATGAACAGCACCACCAGCTGTTATTGCTAATTCATATGCTAGAAATGATGAAGTTGCAATTGCGGTTATTTCGACAAGAGCAATTGCTGCAAGCAATACACCTCTTTCAATAATTGATTTATTAATAGCATCAAGGTTTTTTTCAGCAGAATCAGACGACAAAGTTCTAAAATACATATTAAATGTAGAAGCTGCTGTATAAATGTTTTTAGCATGATCCATTAGCTTTTGAAGATTAGGATCTATGTTAAATTTAATTTTTATTGAATCATATAAATCTTTATTAATTTTTCAAGGAATTAGTTTAACCACTTTGAAATTATTCTTAGAAATTTGTTCATTTTCTTTAGTAGGAGAAATTCCTGTATCAACATACGCCCAAGAAACTGATAAGATGTTAAGGTTTGTGTCAATATCTGTTGCAACTAATTGAATTTTTTGATTAGTGTGATATGTATCTTCTGGTATATAGTCTTTTATGGTTGGTATTCCAGCATAATCTTTTGGGTCAGTCAAAACAACTGGGTTTTTTTGTAAATCATAATCACCAGTATCTTGATATTTAGACATAATTGCGTCTAAATAAGTTCTGTTTTTTGCTGAGTCAGAAAAATAAGCTCCATCATCATCTTTCTTTTCTTTTTTATCAATTTCAACTACTTGAGATAAATTTTTGTAATATTTATTGTTTGAAATGTTTGTTATAGCATTCATGTTTTCAACATCATAAGAAAAAATGTTCATTCTTTCTCCGTCTTTGTTTGGTTTTAATTCATCATCTGTTTGTCAAATAATTTTTTCTTGATTTGTTGATCTACAGATACCAAATTTAAATTGAACATCACATTTATGTGAGTTAATTTCATTCTCCATGTCTATAACTTGAACATTTAGCTTATAACCAGGTAAAATTTCAGATTCATCGTAATTAGCAGCAAATGTACTATGAGAAGAAAGCGGAGCAATATCAAACATATTGTTAATTATTTCTTGAGGATATTCTCCTGATTCAGTTGCAGAATAATTTTCAACTTGGTAATCTTCAAAATCAGCACCAACAGACAAGCAATATTTAAAATTAAAAATTTTTGAAATTTGTTCTGAAGTTAAGACATCACCAACTTTTATTCCATTACCATCACTTGAATAATCAGCATATGCAGAAATTGAATTATAACTTTGATTAACTGTTAATAAACTTTCAAAATGTGTACATGCATAATTTAAAACTGTTGATAATTCCGCATTATCAATCGCTTCTGTCATTTCATCTTGATATTGAGATAAATTTAACGAATAATGAACATCATCTCACAATTGTGTTTGTGCTTCATCTAATAAACCAACTAATTGTTCTTTAAATTCATCAGCCTTTTGTTCAGCATCTTCTTGAGAAACTTTTGATTCAACTAACTCATTGTAGTATGCAAGAACAGTATTTGGGATAGTTTTATTAGCAAGTTGATAGAAATCAACAACATCAACACCTAATGCTTTTGCTTGTTCATTAACATAGTAATACATTTGATTTAATCCATCTTGGTTTAAAGATCTAGAACTATCAGAATAGTCTTTTAATAATTCTTCTTTTTTTTGATCAATGTTAGCTTTTAGAATACCAATTATTGTTTTTATTGAATTAGAAGATAAATGAGCAGCAGTCATTTGGAATTGTGTTTTATCTTCAACAGCTTGTATATGTTCTTCAAGTTGTTCTAAAACAACATTATTTTCAGAAGAATCATCAGATGAATCGGTTAATTTTACGTTTTTTTCTAGAGAAAGATATTTAGTTTCTTTTACATTGTCTTTTTCAGAGATAGCAAAATAATTTTTTTGTTTAAAATGAGTAGTTATTGATGGTGAACAAACGGCAGCGGCTACTCCTCCGCTAGATAACAAGATTGATGAAAATATTTTAAATGTCTTAATTTTATTCATAATCTTACCTCCCTCCCTAGTTAATAAAATCTAGATAAAAACTAGAAATTTTTTCAATTGATTTACCCTTAGCACTAGAACAATCGTAATATCAACTAAAATATTGACGGTGTTTATGATCTTTGTATCAATAATCTTGTGGTCCCATAACAGGGTTGAAAGCAGATCATTTTTTTTCAGTTTCTCATGAATCTACTGTTATTTTGTAATTTTTAAATTCTGAAGTTAAGTCATCTGTTGTTTCTTTATCTACAACAGCATTTTCATGTGGCGGATAAAAATTACCTTCATATTCAATAGGTTCAGATTTATCGCATGAAAGATATACAGTATCTATACCAATACCTGGGGTTGCTGTTAATCATCCTTTTACTATTTTTTGATTAATTTCTTCACCACAATAGTCATACATTACTATGTTTTCTAAAGAAATATCAAAACTATCTTTCTTATCAGAAGTTAAATCAATTCCTTTTAAACCAACAGAAGAAATACAAGAAATTTGAGAAGATGGCTCATAATCAGAGCTGTCTATTGCATAACATTCTGAACGAGAATCAATGATAGGAGTTTTATCTGCAGTTGGTAATTGTTTATTGTGGAATAAAGAATATACTTCACCGTTAGGGCTAGTTAACGAAACTGTAAAATTAATTTTTTTAGTTGTTGATGCTTGTAAATGCGGTCACTCTTTAGAATTGTATTTAAATTGTAAAACATCAAATAAGTTTTCTGAACATGAATATTTTAAAGTTCAACCACTATCTGTTCATGTAAAATCTTTCTGACCATCTGTTAAATAAATACCATTCATTTTTATAGAAGATACAACAAATTCATCTGTAAAAGCAGGTGCATATTGTTGTTTGCCAAACGCATCATTATAGTATGCTTCTTCATATTCACATCTGTTAGTTATATCGAATGTTGCAACTCCACCATTTGGGTTTCTACCAGCAAACATTAATTCTTTACCTTCAGATAAAAGTTTATCTGTTTCATATATTTCTCTAAAAGAAACTCATTTATCCTTACGTTTTATGTTTTTTAAGTAATTATTAAGACTGTTTTGCTCTAATGGATTTATTCCTAAGAAATTATTTCATTCAAGAAGAATATCATAATAGCCTATTCCGTTGTGTTTAGAAACAATTCCTTTTGAAGGGGCGTCGTGATAAACGTTTGTTTGTACCTTACCATAATCTGTTGAATAATTTACGGTGTTTACATCTTTAGAAAAGTTAAAAGTTGGTGTATATTGAAGTATAGAATCATCAAGATTATCATTACTAAATAATTCAACATTAGTTGCTGCTGACAATGTATTGGTTAACAAAACTGGTTGAATTAATAATGCAGAAGCAGAAAATATTGATAAAATTAATATTTTGATTAATTTTTTCATATAGCGCTACCTCTCTTTACCACACTATATATTATACTGTATTATAAAAAATATATTTTTTATAATACCATTTTCTTAGGATTGACTATTTTATCAAATTCCTTCTCTGATAAATATCCAGATTTGATAGTAGCTTCTTTTAGTGAAATTCCTTCTTTAACAGCAAGTTTTACAATGATTGCTGCTTTATCATAACCAATCTTTGTATTTAATGAAGTAGCTAACATCAAGTTATGATCTAAATTGGTTTTTATTCTCTTGTTGTTTGGTGTAATTCCTACAACGCATTTTTTACTAAATGAATCCATACCATCAGCTAGTAAATTCATTGATTGGTTAAGATTGTAAGCTATTAAAGGCATAAAAGTATTTAATTGGAAATTACCTTGAGTATTACCAATTGTAATTGCCATGTTATTTGCAATAACTTGAATACATAGCATCATCATGCTTTCACATTGAGTAGGATTTACCTTACCTGGCATAATCGAACTTCCTTGCTCATTTTGAGGGATATAGATTTCTCCAATACCACAATTTGGACCAGATGATAACCATCTAATATCATTAGCAATTTTAAATAAATTTTCTGCTAATACTTTAAGAGCGGAATGGAAGAATGAGACACGATCTTTTGAGCTAAGTCCAGCAAATTTATTATTAACTGGTGTAAAAGGAAGTTTAGTAATTTTTTTCAAATTAATGCAAACTAATTTGTCAAAATTTTTAGGAGCATTAATTCCTGTTCCTACAGCTGTTCCACCTATTGGTAGTTCATATAAGTAATTAATAGCCTCACTAATCATTTTTTTAGAAGTTTTTAGCATTGCTACATATGCTGAAAACTCCTGAGACAACTTGATTGGAGTTGCATCTTGTAAATGTGTTCTACCAACTTTTACAATATTACCAAATGATTTTGTTAAAGCATTAAAAGACTTAATTAAATTCTCAAGAGAAGGCAATAGTTTTTGCTTGGTTAACATGATTCCCATAATGTGAATAGCACTTGGGAATGTGTCGTTTGAACTTTGAGACATATTAACATGATCATTTGGATGAATATTTATTGTTTTATCAATTTGCATTGCTCTATTTGAAACAACTTCATTAACATTCATGTTGGTTTGGGTACCACTTCCTGTTTGTCAAACAGATAAAGGAAAATTACCATCTAACTTACTAGTTAAAATTTCATCACAAACTTTAGAAATTAGATTAGCTCTTTTAGAATCTAATTTTTTAGCTTGCAAATTAGCTAATGCACACGATTTTTTGATTAAAGCAAATGCTTCAATTAAAGCGTGAGGCATTTTTTCGTTGTTGATAGTAAAATTTTGCTTACTTCTTTGGGTTTGAATTCCTCAATATTTATTTGCAGGTACTTCAACTTCTCCAAAAGAATCTCTAAGTGTTTTAGTTTTTTTCATAAATTAATATATTAGTTTGATAGGGTTTTTACTATTAGAAGATTTAACAGTACCAATTTTTCAAGCTTTTTCTTTCATTAAAGATAAATCTTTAAGGATCTTGTTCACATCTTTGTTATTTACACAAATGATGAAACCAATACCCATATTGAATGTATTGTACATATGAGTTTTATCAACACCACGTTTATTAGCTAATTTAAAAATTTCAGGTAACGGGTATGAATTAGTATCGATTACTAATTGTAGTTTAGAGTCTTTCTTTAACATTCTAGGTGCATTTTCAACAAAACCACCACCTGTAATGTGAGCCATACCTTTAATTTCATATTTATCTAATAATTTAAGGATTGGTTTTACATAAATCTTTGTAGGAGCTAACAAAGTTTTTCAAATAGGCTTGTTATCAAATTTTTCATTCATGTTAGCAAACAATTTTCTCACTAATGAGAAACCATTAGAGTGAAAACCACTTGAAGCAATACCGATTAGTGCATCACCTGCTTTAATGTTTTTACCGTTAATGATTTTTGTTTTATCAACTATACCTACAGAAAAACCTGCTAAATCATAATCACCTGCTTTATAAAACCCAGGCATTTCAGCAGTTTCCCCACCAATTAATGCACAACCAGATTGTTTACAACCTTCTGCTACCCCTTTTACTAAATCAGCTGCAGTTTTAGCATTTAATTTACCACATGCAATGTAATCTAAGAAAAATAAAGGTTTAGCACCATGACATAATACATCATTAACACACATTGCTACGCAGTCAATTCCAACTGTGTCATATTTTTTGTTATTACAAGCAATAGCAATTTTAGTACCAACACCATCAGTTCCAGAGACTAATATTGGTTCTTTATAACCTTTAGGAAGTTTTAACATTCCTGCAAAAGATCCTAAATCATTTACAACTAAATTATTAAATGTACTTTTGCAGTATTGTTTATAAAGACTAACAGATTTGTAGCCTTCTTCAATGTTTACACCACTATCTTTATAAGTTAATTTCTTTTTCATTTTTACTCTCCTTTTTCTTCTTTATTTACTGGATATTTACCAGTAAAACATCCATCACAATATTCATTTTTATTTAAACATGATTCATATAAGCCTTTAATACTTAAGAAACCTAAGTAATCACATTTAATTTTTTCTTTCATTTGTTCAATTGTGTAATTAGCTGCCATTAAATCTTTTGTATCAGGTGTATCAATTCCTAAGAAACACGGGAATTTGACCATTGGAGCAGCTGATAACATAAAGATTTTTTTAGCACCAGCTCTTTTAAGAGCTTGAACAAAATGTAATGAACTTGTCCCTCTAACAATTGAGTCATCCACAAGAACAATGTCTTTTCCCTTAACGTTGATTTCTAATGGATTAAGTTTAATAAAAACATCTCTTTCTCTTAATTCTTGTGTTGGTTTAATAAATGTACGAGCAATATATCTGTTTTTAATTAAACCAATACCATATGGAATACCAGACGCTTGTGCATAACCCATAGCTGCATAATTACCAGATTCTGGAGCACCAATAATCATATCTGCTTTTAAAGGGTGTTCTAAATATAAAAGTTTACCTTGTTTGATTCTTGATAAATAACAATTGATTCCATCAATTGTAGAGTCAGGTCTTGCAAAGTAAACATATTCAAAAATACATGAATGCTTAGGTTCGTTTGCATAAATTGTTGATTTAATTTCTTTGTTTTGAATAGAAACTAATTCACCTTTATTTACATCTCTTAAGAATTTAGCGCCAGTTGAACTAAATGCACACGATTCAGATGATAGGATTGTAGATCCATCAGGTAATTGACCAATACATAATGGTCTAATACCATGTGGATCTCTTAAACCGATTAATTTATCTTTAGTAGATACAACTAAAGCATATGCACCTTTAATTTCCTTAGCAGTTTTAACAACTGCTTCTTCAATTGTTTCACAGTTATTTCAATTGTAAGCAATGATGTTAGCGATCACTTCTGAATCAACTGTAGAAACAAATTTACATCCTAATTTTTCGTATTTAAATCTTAAGAAGTTTGCATTAACTAAGTTTCCATTATGAGCAGAAGCTAATTGTCCTTTTTTAGAATTAACTACAAATGGTTGAGCACTTTCAACACCAGTGCTTCCTGCTGTTGAATATCTCACATGGCCAATAGCAATGTTAGGGTTGTTAAGTGATAATTCATTCAATGCATCTTTATTAAATACATCACCAACGCATCCTAAACCTTTTTTACATCCAATACCTAGTTTATTGCTTACAGCAATACCAGAAGATTCTTGCCCTCTGTGTTGCAAAGCAAATAAACCATAGTAAGTTAATAATGCGACGTTGTTTTTGTCAGATAAAGAATAAATACCAAAAACTCCACATTCATCATGGAATTTGTCATTATCAAAAATTAATTTAGATTGTATTAAAGACATTATTTGCTTATTCTTTTGAAAATTTCTTGGTAAGCTTCTTCAATTTTACCTAAGTCTCTTCTAAAACGATCCTTATCTAATTTTTCGTTAGTTGTAGCATCTCATAATCTACAAGTATCTGGAGAAATTTCATCAGCTAATAAGATGTTACCATCTTTATCTTTTCCAAATTCAATTTTAAAATCAATTAAACGAATGTTTTGTTTCTTAAAGAAATCAATTAATAATTCATTGATTTTTTTTGTATATGAATAAATTCTATTTAATTCATCAAATGTAGTAATACCAATTGCAACAGCGTGATAGTCATTGATTAATGGGTCACCTAATGAATCGTTTTTATATGAAATTTCTAATACAGGTGTTTTTAAAGGTGTTCCTTCTTCAATACCTAAACGTTTTGCCATACTACCAGCAGCTACGTTTCTTACAATTACTTCTAATGGAACGATTGTAACTTTTTTACACAATTGGTTACGATCATCTATTTTTTTAACAAAGTGAGTTGGAATACCACATTTCATTAACATTTCAAAGATGATTGTAGTAATGGCATTGTTTAAAATACCTTTATTACCAATAGTACCTTTTTTAGCACCATTTCCTGCAGTTGCATCATCTTTGTATTCGATAATTACTTCATCAGCATTATCAGTAGCAAATATTTTCTTAGCTTTACCTTCGTATAACATTTCGTTTTTTGACATATTATTTCCTTAGTAATTTAATATATTAAATTAACGCTAATATTATATGTATTAAAAGTTTATTTAAAAATAATAAATATTTTTTATATACTTTATTTAATATAAAGGAGAATAATATGAAAGTAATACACACAGATAAAGCACCTGCAGCAGTTGGACCTTACGTTCAAGCAATCGAAGCAGGAAATTTTGTATATGTTTCAGGACAAATCCCATTTGTTCCAGAAACAATGACAAAAGTTAGTGAAGATATTTCTGCACAAACAAAACAATCATTAGAAAATGTTAAGGCAGTATTAGAAGCTGCTGGATGCACATTAAACAATGTTGTTCGTTGCGGAATTTACATTAAAGACATGAATGATTTTGCAAAAGTTAATGAAGTATATGGACAATACTTCACAACTCATAAACCAGCTAGAAGTTGCGTTGAAGTTGCTCGTTTGCCAAAAGATGTATTAGTTGAAATTGAAGCCATTGCTTACAAAGGATAAAAATGACTTTCAGTAAATCTAATAAACAAGTTAATACTGAACCTGGAGTTTCAAGAAAAACCGCTGCATCAATAGGATTATTTGGTGCAGTATCTATCATTATTGGTAGTACAGTAGGTGTTGGTATTTTCTTTAAAAATGGTAACATTTTTAGAAATAACAATGGTAATCCATGAGGTGTTTTATTCTCATGGATTATCGCTTTTGTTGTTGCATTAGCAATTGCTTATTCATTTGGAGAAATTGTTACATGTAAAACTAAATCAGCAAACTCTGGTTTAGCAGGATGATATGAAAGATTGATTGGATATCGTTCAGGTAGATTAGTAAAGATTTTACTACCTTTACTATACTATGGAATTTATATATTAGTAGATGCTATCTTCTTCTCTGAAGCAATTTTTAATTGTTTTTCAAAAGGTAAGGACATTGATTGTGGTAATAGCACAATGTGGTATATCATATTTGTTGCTTTGGCCGGCATATTTGTTTTTGCTACATTGAATTTATTTTGCTCAAAAGCATTACAAAAAACTTCTAATGTAACAACAATTTTAAAATTTATTCCATTAGGGTTAGTAATTTTAACTGGTATTATTTTTGGATGTATTAACAAAGATCAAAACTTATTTATTAATGATAATATTTCAACAATAGATGGAAAAGATTATTCTGGTCAATTTAGTTTCACTGGAATGTTAGATTCATTACCTGCAATTTTCTTTGCATTTGATTCATTTTTAATCATTGGTAATATTGCTGGAGAAATGAAAAATCCTAATAAGAACATTCCATTATCAATTGTTGTTTCCATGGTTGTTGCTGGTATTCTTTACTTGTTAGTAACAATTGGACAAATTTGTGTTGGTTGTGGTAGTGCTTATGCTGTATTTGATTTTGTGTTTGCTAATAATGCAACTGCAAAATCAGCATTTCACTATATCATTTCAATATTTATTTTCATTTCAATTTTTGGTGTATTGAATTCAATGACTATGGGTGCTATTAGATCATTTGATTCAGCTGTTGAAGAAGAAATTATTGTTGGAAGCAAATGAATGAAAAAAGTTGCTAATGGTAAATTCTTGATGAAAGGATTTATATTATTAAGTTTTGTTACAGCATTCTATACAATTATTTTTGGTATTCCTTCAGGAGTAATGAATACAGACCAGATTTTTGATGGTGTTTCTAATTTTATTGTATTAGCATTCTTTGGAATTTATGCTGTATTATCAGCTGCATCTATTTTTAATAGATACAATGGACACGCACCTGAAGTTATTAAACAAAAAGGACAAATTCCTGCAGCTGTAATTGGTTCGTTTGGTTGCTTTTTTATCTTTGGATATGGCTTAATTTGACAATTCTGTGGTAACATTGTAATGAATGCGAATAAAGAATTTGACACATGAGGATTGTTTGTTCATATTGAAGATGGACACAAATTAACATATGCACAAGCTGCAATATGATTCTGAACAATGTGTGGTATCATGATTGTTGTTCCATTCTTAAATGAATTAGGAATTAAAGCAACAGATAAAAATTACAATCAAGCGTTCTTCTGACAAAAACAAAATAGAACAATTAATGCTTAATTAATTAAATCCTTGTTAACTCAAGGATTTTTTTATTATTTATAATTAAATCATGGAAAAATATAACGAGAGTGAATTAGATGCTATTGAATTTCATTTGAGAAATAATAAATCTGTGATTGTTGATACAGATACAGTTTATGGCATTGTTTCATTGTCAAGCAATTTAATTTATAGTACTAAGAATCGTCCTCACTCTAAAAAATTAGTAGTTTTCATTAAAGATTTTATTAATGCAGGTATTTTTGAACCTAACGAAATTAAAGTATTAAAAAAATACTGACCAGGGAAATTAACGGTAATAAAAAACAAAGTAGGATATAGAGTTCCTAATAGTAAATTTTTATTAGATTTACTTGATAGAGTTATATTTTTGTATTCATCTAGTGCTAATTTATCTGGTAGAAAACCTATAAAATCTTTTGAAGAAGCTCAGACCGAATTTAAAAAAGCACAAGACAAAGTAATTTTTGTTAAGAGCAACATAAGACACGCAGATACTGATATCCCTTCGACAATTATTAATTTAGATAAAAATAAGGTTGTTAGAAAAGGACAAATTGATGGCGAACAAATTTTGGTCGAGATCTCAAAATTAAAAAACTAATGATCATCAACTAAATTAAGAATTTTTGATAATTCTTTGTTTTTAGGATTTCATTTATAAACTTCATCCCAAAAAGTTTTTTGGTGATGTGGAAATTTAATGTGACATAGTTCATGAACTATAACAGAATCTATTACATCTTTTGAATAGGCGCCTAATTGATAAGCATACAAAATTTCTTTTTTTGTATTTTTGCAACAACCTCACATTGTAACTAATCATCTAAATTTAATTTTGTACAAAGGCAGCCCCATTTTATTAGCTCATGTTTTTGTAGAATTTTTAATGTAATTTGTGATTGAAGCATCATAAATTGTTTTAACAATTTCAACTTTTTCTTTTTGATCAGATTCGTCTTTTAAATTAATGTAAATATTTGAGCCTAAAATTTCAAACTTTTTTGGTAATCTTTTATTTGTTTTTTTTAACACATATTTTTTATCAAAAATATGAATAATGTTTTTTTCTAAGTTAATTAACGAACGTTCATTATGTTTTTGATATCATAAAATAACTTTTTTATAAGTAGTTGTTAATTCATGTTCTATTTCTTTATCAGTAAAATTTTTATTTGCATAAACTGATATTTCAGCCTGTCTATTAACCTTAACTTGAATATATCAAGATCTTGATTGGTAAAGACGGTACATAGTCATCTTACCATCAAGATAAAAATATTTAACTTGGTATCCAATGTCTAATTTATCCATTAATAATTATTTTCTTGTCTTTGAAAATTGATTTTATTTTTATTAATGTATGATTCTAAAATTTCTGAAATATTAAATCCTAATTTGACACCAAGAATTAAATAATTTCTATATCAACTCATAATTTCAGGAATTGTATTTAGTCCTTTAATAGAGCTAGATAAATCTAAAAAGATTTCTGTTAATTCTTCTTTATTTGCGGGTTGATAATGCTTATCGATTTCAACAAAATTTGGACATCCCTTTGCTAAGCAAAGAGATGTGATAAAATGAATACCATCTACATATTCTTCTAAAATAACATCTTTAGGTGATGATTGTTTATTAGACCAGTATTTAAAAAATCTAATTTCATTTGCTAATTCACAAGTTTCAACTAATAAAGCAAATTTTAGTTTTTCAAAAATTTGTGGATATGTAACATTGTGATTATTTTGAATGGTTTTATCCAACGCAGCTTGCATTTCAAAAATTTTAGATAGATCGATTTTCATACTTAAATTATATTTTTATAATTTTGAAAATTTATTAATCATTTTATCAATAAATTTTTTCGATTCAATGTAAGGTTTATCACTATATAAATCAACGCCCAATATCTTGATTGTTTCAAGTGGTGATTTTGAACATCCACTTGATAGGAATTCAAAATATTTTTTTAACATAGTTTTATCTTTTGCATAAATTCTGCTTGCAACATAGATGGCAACAATTTGACCAATTGCATATTTATATACATAGAAATTACCAACATAAAAGTGTGAAATTCTAAATATAGTTGATAAACTATATGTGTAAGGAATAACAGATCTTAATTTTTTTTCTGATTGTTTAGTTAATCCTTCATATTTTTTAATCATTTGGATGTAAAGATCTCTTAATGATTCTTTTGTAAAAGGTTTAGATTCATTTACATATTGGTTTGCAACATATTCAAAGTTAGAAAAAATAATTTGTCTTGTAGTGGTTGCAAAAAAGTTGTGAATTAATTCATCAAGAATCATTCTTTGCATTACTTTGTTATTTTCATATTTATCTACAAGATAAAGCGATAACAATGTTTCGTTAACGATTGAAGCAATTTCTGCATAGAAAATAGCACAATCTGCATACACTTTTTGTTTTTTATTGAAATAAAGTGAATGCATTGAGTGGCCTAATTCATGAGCTATTGTACCAACAGATCTTAATGTCCCATCAAAGTTCATTGAGATGTAATATTTATCCAATCCTTTTGTACCACCAATTGAATAAGCTCCTGTTTGTTTACCAGGTTTTGGTAATCAAGAAATTCAACGTTCATCAAAAGCCTTCTTAACATTAGAAATATATTCATCACCTAAAGGTGATAAAGATTCTAAAACCATTTCTTTTGTTTGTTCTATAGAAACTTTAACTTGTTTTTTACTTAGATCAACAGTTTTGTCTCATGGTTCTAATTTCTTTAGACCTAATTGTTTCTTTAATAATGCTTTAACTTTTTTTGCATATTTATCTTCTGATGGTTTAAATGTTTCAACCATTTTGTAAATATGAAGAATTAAATCTTCTTTAACTTCATCTGTATCAGCTGCAGCATCAATGTAATCTTTATATTTACGTAATTTTGCATAAGTATTTAAAGTTAAGTAGTTGTAGTATAAAGTTTGAGTCAAAGTAGATTCGAATTGATGATAAGCAGAATTAAAATTAATTCAGGTAGATTTTCTTAGTGCACGATCATTGCTTTTTAATAATTTTGAAACATCTGCTACAGTTTTGATAGGAACATTCTTACCCTTTGAATTAACAGCATCTTTAAACTTAATATCATTATCAGTTAATGTAGAAAAAGCGGAATCTACCCCTCCATTAGTAATAGAGACTTTTGATAATAATTTTTCTTCAACATCAGATAATAAATGTTTTTTGGTTTTAAAAATTAAATCAAAAGCTCTTTGATATTCTTTTAATGATTTATCCGTTAAGTAGCTACGGATTAACTTTTCATTTTTTAAAACAACATTGTCATAGCTACTTAATTTAACCGAATATTCATTAGCTTTTATTTGCAATTTTTGAATGTAAGAAATTCATTTTGGATTAGACAAATCTTCTTGATAATTATTTGAAATGTAATTAGATAATCTGTTAGAAATAATTTCAGATTTTTCATTAGTTTTGATTCACTTTTTAAAATTATTTAATGATTTATAAAAATTGGGAAATTGTTGAACAATTTCTTCTTCTATCTTAATTCATTCATTAAATAATTGATCAAGAGATTTACCTTTTAAAATGTCTTCTAAATCTCATGTATAGTTCTTATTGCTCATACTTAAAAATTATATTTATATTAATATAACTATTTAAAAATGCTAAGTTTATAATTTAAGTATGAAAATAAGAGATCTATTAAATAAGTTTCCAATGGGTATTGGAAAAGAAATGCCAAAATTTCCAAACGAAATTCAAAAACATATCACTAAATATAAAAAGCAAAAGAAGTCTTCTTTAAAAGCACTATATTTAAATATCAAATTACAACTTGATTCTAAAAAGTTGACGCTTGATGATGAAACTATTAATTTATTAACTGCTTTAGAATTTCTAATTAGTGAGAAAGAAGCCAAATCTGATCGAATTAGAATTATTGGTATTGCTATTATTACCCCTATTGCTTCATTACTAATTACATTAGTATTTAATTTAATACTTAAAAAATAGATAGTTATAATTTTAACAATATGAACTTTCAAAATTTAATGCAACAAGCTCAAAAAATGCAAAGAGAAATGAATAAGAAGATTGCAGATTTTGAAGCTAAAGAATTTGAATATAATTACCAAAATTCTTCAGTAATTGTTAAATTAACTGGTAAATTAGAAATTAAGAATATCATTATTAACGATGTTTTAGTTGATCCTGAAGACAAAACCACCCTTCAAGATATGGTTGCTGAAGCAATTAATGCAGCAATTAAAGCTGTTTCTCAACAAAAAGAGGCTATTACACAATCAGCAATGCCAAAAGGCATGGGTGGATTGTTCTAATGACTGATTCAAATTTTGATTATTTAATAGATGCATTAAAATCCTTACCTGGCGTTGGTAAAAAACAAGCGGAAAGGATTGCTCATTTTTTAGTTAAAAAAGATGAGAGATTTATTCAAGAATTTGTTAATAGAATAGTAACGGCTAAACAAAAAATCAAAATTTGCTCAGTTTGTAATAATTATTGCTTAGGTGAGATATGTGACATCTGTGCTAATCCATCAAGAGATAAAACAAAAATTTGTGTAGTTTCTACTCAAGAAGATTTACAAAAAATTGAAGAAACAAATGGATATACAGGACAATACTATATTCTTAATGGAGAAATTAATGTTAAGAGTAAAGAATATTTAAATCAAGATATTGTTAAGAAATTTATGCATTTACTTAAACAAAATAAAGTAAAAGAAGTAATTATTGCTACTAATTGAACTGTAAACGGAGAAGCAACTGCTGCTTTTATTAAAAAAATAGTGAATCAAGTTTGTGATGCACAAGTATTTAGAATAGCATTAGGATTACCTATTAACTCTGCATTAGACTATGCAGACAGTCTTACATTAAAATACGCCCTTAAAAACAAAACAAAATATTAAAAAAAACACACTAAAAAAAGTGTGTTTTTAATTGTTGTTTAAGATTACTTAATTCATTTGTGACTCTTGAATTGATTAAGAACTATTTCAAACAATTGATCGTGTCTATCCAAACGATTTATTACCTGTTTATTAAATTCTTCTTGACGTTCTCAGTGTTCGTCTTGACGTTTATTAAATTCTTCTTGCTTTGCAAAACCTTCTAAGACTATTTGTCTTAAAGATTTTTGTTTTATACCTAATTCACCTGGTTTGTTTGTCTTTTGTTTCATAGGTTGTAATATTATTATATCATTGCATTTTTTAATGATTTTATAACATCTGGGATTTCCTGCTTCAACTATAGAACTAAATTTATGATTCATATTATTATCTTTTGTTAATAGTATGACAAAACATGAAAAAGTCTATTCATATTTTGTCCAAAATTTATTTAATTTTTTTCCAAAATTTAATCAATTTATATTGAAGTAAAACAA